>DASSLH010000282.1:0-2955 GCA_035689625.1 Candidatus Methylomirabilota bacterium
CCAGCCCGCGCGGGAAGGCCAGCACCAGCACGATGAGGATCGCGCCGAGCACGAGCTGCCAGTACTCGGTGTACGTGCTGACAATCGTGTCGAGCAGCGTGTAGACGGCGGCGCCGATGGGCGCGCCGGCCAGCGAGCCCACCCCGCCCAGCAGCACCATCACCAGCGGCTGCACCGACGTGCCGATCGTCAGCGCGTTCGGGAACACGCTGCCCTTGAGGAACACGAACGCGGCGCCGGCCAGGCCGCCGAAGAAGCCGGCCACGACGAATGCCAGCCACTGGTGGCCGCGCACGTCCACGCCGGAGGCCTCGGCGCGCCGCGCGTGGTCGCGGATCGCCCGCAGGGTCAGGCCGAAGGGCGCCCGCCCGATCAGCGCCAGCAGCGTCACGCCGCCGGCGCAGGCGAGCAGCGCCAGGTAGTAGAAGCGCACGGGCGCGGCGAGCCAGCGTGGCGGCCAGACGCCGAGCAGCCCGTTGTCGCCGCCGGTCACGCCGTACCACTGGTGCACGATCGCGTAGGCGATCTGGCAGAACGCCAGTGTCAGCATCGCGAAGTAGATGCTCGACAGGCGCACGCAGAAGAACCCGATGAGCGCGGCGCCGAGCGCGGCCACCACCGGCGCGGCCACGAACGCGACCAGGGCCGGCGCGTGGGCGCGCTGCACCAGCAGCGCGGCGCCGTACGCGCCCAGGCCGAGCGTGACGGCGTGGCCGAACGAGACCATGCCGCCCGTCCCCATCAGCAGGTGCAGGCTGGCCGCGAAGAGCGCCCATACCAGCGCCTCGACCAGCACGAGCACCCAGAAGCCCGGCAGCCACGGCGGCACCACCAGCAGCAGCGCCAGCGCCAGCAGCGCGGGCGCCCGCAGCGCCAGCGGCCGCTCGCCGCCGACGGCGCCGCCGGCGCTGCGCGCCTGGGCCTCCGGCCGGCCGAGCAGGCCCCAGGGCCGCACGATCAGCACGACCGCCATCACCGCGAACGTCATCACCAGCGAGGCCTGCGGCAGCCACAGCACGCCGAAGGCGTCCACCACGCCGATGACGATCGCCGCCAGCAGCGCACCCGGCAGCGAGCCCATGCCGCCGATGACGACGACGACGAAGGCCTCGGTGATGATCGTCGTGTCCATCACGTTGGTCAGCGCCTGCCGCGGCACCTGCAGCGCGCCGCCGAGGCCGGCCAGCGTCGAGCCCAGCACGAACACGGAGGTGAACAGCCGCCGCTGGTCGATCCCGAGCACGGCGACCATCTCGCGATCCAGGCTGGCGGCGCGGATCAGCACGCCCCAGCGCGTGCGGTGGAAGAGCCACCACAGCGCCAGCGCGACGGCCGGGCCGACGACGATGAGCGCGAGATCGTACGAGGGAAACAGCTGGCCGAGGATCGGCACCGAGCGGTCCAGCCCCGGCGCCGGCGGCCCCGTCTTGTTCTCACGCCCCCACACGAACGCCACCACGTCGGCGATCACCAGCACCAGCGCGAACGTGAGCAGCAGCTGGTAGAGCTCCGGCGCCCGGTACACGCGCCGCAGCAGCAGCACCTCCACGACCAGCCCGACCAGCCCCGTGGCGAGCGAGGCCAGCACCACCGCGACGTAGAACGACGCCGCCCCCAGCGGCAGGCCCATCGCCAGCGAGTACGTCATGTACGCCGCCAGCATGTAGAACGAGCCGTGCGCGAAGTTGACGACGCGCGTGACCCCAAAGATCAGCGAGAGGCCGGAGGCGATCAGGAACAGCACCATCGCGTGCGCCAGCCCCGACAGCAGCTGCAGGACGATCAGCTCGGGCGTCATGCGCTACGCGCCGCTAGGGCGCGGCACGTCGAGGCGGCAGCGAAGCCCAGGCGGCGCGGATCGACCCGAGGACCCGTGGGTAGACCACGAAGCGCCGGAACGGCTCGATCGCCGCCATGTAGAGCGGCGTCAAGGCCGACACGTTCTCGACGTAGATCGCCCAGTACAGCCGGTAGCCGGGGGCCCGCCGCCGGAGCGCCATGCAGCTGAACGCGTGTACGGTGGCGTTCCGCGCCTCGCTCAGCATCTCGTCCTGGCGCTCGTAGAGTAGGTGGAGCGGCTCGCCGGAGGCGTCCCAGCCGAAGAGGCGCCCGAGAAGCCTCCGCAGCCCGACGAGCACGCGCACCGAAAACGCCGGCCGTCGCCCGGCGGCCTCAAGCAGCCGCCGGACGTCGGCCATCGTGCGTTCGTCACCGCCGCCAGGCAGGTCGACCACGGAGACATCCCGCAGGGGGACGCCCGTCAAGCGCGCATGCACCTCGAGGTCGAGCGCCAGGAACTCCGCCGGCGGGACGCGCATGCGGTCAGCTGCCGGAGCGCATCTTCTTCACTTCGTCGTCCGGGGGCAGCACCTTGTCGCCCGGCACGTACTCGTAGTTCACCATGATGCCGACGCCGCGCCTGGCGTCGACCCTGGTCGTCCCGACCCAGGCGCCCATGGTCGACTGTCCATCGATCGCGCGGAAGCTGATCGGCCCGATCGGCGTGTCCACCTTCAGCCCCTTGAACGCGGCGACGATCTTGTCGGTGTCCGTCGAGCCCGCCTTGCGGATCGCCTCGAAGATCGACAGGTACGTGACGTAGCCGACCAGCGAACCGAGCACCGGGTTGTGGTCGTATTTCTTGGTAAACCGCGCCACGAACTCCTTGTGGGCCGGGAGGTCGATGTCGTACCAGGGATAGCCGGTCACCAGCATCCCCTCGGGCGCCTCGGTCTTGAGCGGATCCATGTACTCCGGCTCGCCGAGCAGGATGCCGACCACGAACATCTTCTGGAACAGCCCGCGCTTGGACGCCTCGCGCACGAACGCCAGCCAGTCGCTGCCGAAGAGCGAGACGTAGAGCGCGTCGGGATTCTGGTTGAGGATCGCCGTCACGAACGGGCCGGCCTCGAGCTTGCCGAGGGTGGGCCAGTGCTCGCCGACCACCTGCACGTC
>DASSLH010000283.1:0-8409 GCA_035689625.1 Candidatus Methylomirabilota bacterium
CGTGGACTTCGTGCGACTTGACGTTCGGCACGTAGACACGCGCGGGCACGTTGGCGAGCGCCGGGCTCAGCTTGTCCGCCGTCGTCTCGCTGTAGAGATTCGCGGGATTGGTCACCGGCGGCATGCCGGGCACGGTCTCCACGGCCCCGGCGGCGGCGGCGAGGGTCAGGACGCTGGCGAGCGAGAGCACGAGTCGGACAGTGAGGTTCACGGGGATCACCTGGCTCGACGTTGGGTGGATTCACGGATGGCGGCCACGGTCCGGGTGACGATGAGGTCGACGCCGAGCCGGCCCAGCTCGGCGCTCGCCCGTTGCGGATCGCCCTCGACGCCGGTCGGCTCGCCGGGCGCGGGCGCCTCGCGCACCGGCGTGCGCACGAGCGCCGGGGCCAGCGCCATCGTCAGCGCGGTGTCGGGCAGCGCGGCGTGCGGCCCGAGCTCCTCGTCGCGGTAGCCGCGCGCCTTGAGCAGCTCGCGGAAGCCAGCGGTGGCGGCGCGATAGAACTCCTCGATCGCGTGCACGCGCGCCGGCGACGACGCCCACTCGCGGTTGAGCCGGCTCGCCACCACCCGCTCGTCGGCCTGGGTGCCGCCGTGATCGCCGAGCAGCACGACGTCGCGGAAGCCGTGCAGGCGCACGCTGCGCGCCACCGACTCCAGCGTCTGGCGGAACGCGTCCCCGGGCACCGTGATCGTGCCCGGAAAGCGCATGTGGCCCGTCGGCGGCCGCAGCCCGCCCTCGGGAACGTAGGCGATGACCGGGGCGACCAGCGCGTTGCCCAGCTCGCGGGCGACGCGCTCGGCGAGCGCGCGCACGCGCGCGTTGTGCTTGCCCAGCGCCAGGTGCGGGCCGCTCTGCTCGGTGCCGCCGATCGGGACGATGACCGTCGTCGTGCCGCCGCGGACGGCCGCGCGCAGCTCCGTCCACGTGAGGTCCTCGAGGAACACCGTGGCGGGCGGCTGCGCCGTGGCGGCCGTCGCCGGCAGGAGCAGGAGGCCGAGGACGAGCAGGGATCGCGCGGTCACCGCCCCGTAGTCTACCGCGACGGCCGGGCAGGCGAAGGCAATCGCGCCGGCGGCGACGACTGCCAGAGCCCGCGGCCCGCCGCGCGGGCCTCGTCCTGCAGGCGCACGAACAGCGCCCGGTGCCGGAAATCCGGCGGCACGCTCATGACCTCAGCGTAGCCGCGCCGGACCATCTCGGCGTTGACCATGAGGTCGCCCACCCAGACGTAGGCCAGCAGCCGCTTGTAGTCGTCGCGCCGGCGGCGGTCGAGCTCCAGGCGCACCGCCTTGCCGCCGACCAGGTCGATGTTGATCCGCTTGGCCGCCTCGCCGGCGGCCACCGTGTGCGGGAAGTAGCCGCGCCGCTCGGCGGCGGCGCCGTGGCGGGGATGCGGGATCTCGGCGGCGTTGACCCCGATGTAGCGCACCTTCTCGATCCGCTGGCCGATCTGGACGTGGATGGTGTCGCCGTCCACGACGTAGACGACCTGGCCGTGGACGGAGCGCGGCGCGGCCGACGGCGCCGGCGCGACGAGCAACGCGGCGAGGACGACGGCGCGAATCATGGGCGCACGGTGGCAGCGGCGTGCTCGGCGGTCAATGCCCAGAGATGGAGACATCACCCTCGACCGCCTGCTCTCGCCGGCTCGCGCGCGACTCTAGCCGGTCTCGCCGCCCGTCAGCCCGCGGATGAAGTGGTCGAGGTAGATCATGTAGAGCGCCGCCAGCGGGAGCCCGACCAGCAGCGCGGCCGCCATGAGTGCCCCCCAGTAGAAGATGTCGCCGCGGATCAGCGTCGAGGCGACGGCCACGGTGACCGTCCGCTGCTCGCGGGGACCGACGTAGACGACCGCGTAGAGCACGTCATTCATCGAGAACGTGATCGGAAAGATCGTGGCGATCGCGATGCCGGGCCGGCTGAGCGGCAGCACGACCCGCACGAGACCGCCGACGAGACCGCACCCGTCCACCCAGGCCGCCTCCTCGATCTCCCGCGGCAGGGTCTTGAAGAAGCCCATCAGCAGCCAGGTGCAGAACGGGATGGTGAACGTCGGGTAGACGAGCGCCAGCGCCCACCACGAGTCGAAGAGCCCCAGCGTGCCGACGATGCGCGCCAGCGGCAGGAACAGGATGATCTGCGGCACGAGATAGGTCAGGAAGATGGCGATGCCGACGTTCTCGGCGCCCGGCAGCCGCAGGCGGGCGAGCGCGTAGCCGGCGGGCGCGGCCGTGACCAGCGTGATCGCCACCACGCAGGCGGCCAGCAGGACGCTGTTGAGGAGCGAGGTGGCGAAGTAGGCGCCGGGCGCGAACAGCAGCCGGAAGTTCGCCAGCGTCGGCGGCAGGTGGAACCAGAACGGCGCGACGTCGCGCTGGTAGAGATCGGCCTCCTGCTTGAACGCGGTGACCGCCATCCAGGCGACCGGGAAGAGCGCGACGACGAGGAACGGCACGAGCGCCGCGTAGACGAGCACGTGCCGCCGCAGCTGCCGCCGTCCCCGTCGGGTCATGTACTGACGGGGACTAGTATGCTACGACCAGAAGCGGTCCTCGCGCTGCTCGTCGCCCTGGTACTCGCGGAACTCGATCGCACGGCCGTTGCTCAGCCGCCACACGTGCACCTCGGGAAACGACGCCCGGGTCCCGTTGCGCTCCGCGTTGACCGTCACCAGGGCCACGACGACCTCGGCCTTGGCGAGGACGTGGTGAACGGCGATGCTGAACTTGCCGCCCGAGAGCTCCATGGTCCGCCGGAAGAAGCCGCCGATCTGCTCGTGGCCCCGGTAGTCGCCCGACAAGGGACCATGGCCGGGCACGTGCCAGGTCATGGCCGGGTCGAACGCGGCGAAGACGGCGGCGACGTCGCCGCGCGCGAAATCGTCGTAGGCCTTGCGGATGATCGCGGCATTGTCGCTCGCGGCATTGTCGCTCATGGTGTCACCCTCCACCCAATCCAACGCGCCACCGGCGCGACCGTTCCGAGGCCGTTTGCATGGCGGACCGAGTGCCTCTACGATGCGCGCCATGCGGCCCTTCACCGGCAAGGAGTTCCTCGCCTCGCTGCAGGACGGGCGCGAGGTGTGGATCTACGGGCAGCGCGTGAAGGACGTCACCGCGCACCCGGCCTTCCGCAATCCCGCCCGCATGCTGGCGCGCCTGTACGACGCGCTGCACGAGCCGGCCTCGCGCGAGGTGCTCACCTGCCCCACCGACACCGGCTCGGGCGGCTACACGCACCGCTACTTCCGCGCGCCGGCCAGCGTCGAGGAGCTGGTCGCCTGCCGCGACGCGATCGCGGCGTGGGCGCGGCTGTCCTACGGCTGGATGGGGCGCTCGCCGGACTACAAGGCGGCGTTCCTCGCCACGCTGGGGGCCAACGCCGACTTCTACGCGCCCTACCAGGACAACGCCCGGCGCTTCTACCGGGAGGCGCAGGAGCGCGTGCTGTTCATGAACCACGCGATCGTGCAGCCGCCGGTGGACCGCCACCGGCCGACCGACGAGGTCGCCGACGTCTACGTGCACGTCGAGAAGGAGACGGACGCCGGCCTGATCGTCAGCGGCGCCAAGGTCGTGGCCACCGGCTCGGCGCTCACGCACTACAACTTCGTCGCCCACCCGGCCACGGTGCCGATCAAGAACAAGGCGTTCGCGCTGACGTTCATGGCGCCGATGGACGCCGCCGGCGTCAAGCTGGTGTGCCGGCCCTCGTACGCGATGGCCGCCGACGTCATGGGCAGCCCGTTCGACTACCCGCTGTCGAGCCGCTTCGACGAGAACGACGCCATCCTCGTGCTGGACCAGGTGCGGGTGCCGTGGGAGCACGTGCTGGTCTACGAGGACGTGGACAAGGCGATGACGTTCTTCAAGAGCTCCGGCTTCTTCCCGCGCGCGATGCTGCACGGCTGCACGCGGCTGGCGGTGAAGCTCGACTTCCTGTGCGGGCTGCTGCTCAAGGCCGCCGACGCCGTCGGCTCCTCCGGTAATCGCAACGTGCAGTCCTCGATCGGCGAGGCCGTCGCCTGGCGCAACCTGTGCTGGGCGCTCACCGACGCCATGGCGCGCACGCCGGTGGCGTGGTCCGGCGGCAGCGTGCTGCCAAACCCGGCCTACGGCCAGGCCTACCGCCTGTTCGCCACGCTCGGCTGGCCGCGCGTGAAGGAGATCGCCGAGAGCATCCTGGGCAGCGCGCTCATCTACCAGAACTCGCACGCCGCCGACTTCCTGGCGCCCGAGCTGCGCCCCTACCTCGATCGTTACCTGCGCGGCTCCGACGGCACCAGCGCGGTGGAGCGCATCAAGCTGATGAAGCTCTTGTGGGACGCCCTCGGCACCGAGTTCGGCGGCCGTCACGAGCTGTACGAGCGCAACTACGCCGGCGCGCCGGAGACGATCCGCTGGCTCACGCTGGAGATGGCCAAGGAGAGCGGCGACGCCGAGCGCTTCCGCGTCTTCGCCGAGTCGTGCCTGGCCGAGTACGACCTCGAGGGCTGGACCGTCCCCGACCTCATCACGCCGAGCGACGTCAGCCTGTTCGGGAAGAAGCCGCGCTGACGACCGGCGGCACGTGGCCCGCCCACGGCTGGGCGACCTCGAACGCCGCCGCCGCGCGCAGCACGGCGGCCTCGCCGCGGCGGCGGCCGACGATCTGCAGCCCCACCGGCAGGCCGGCGCGGGTGAAGCCGCACGGGATCGAGATGGCCGGCAGCCCCAGCACCGAGAAGGCGTACGTGAGGTAGGAGCGCTTGTTCTGCATCTGCTCGACGGGGAACGGTGGCGTCGCCGCCGTCGGCGTGATCCACACGTCGCGCTCGGCCAGGAACTCGCGCACGCGCTGCCACTGGCGCGTGCGCCGCAGCTCGCCCTCGGCGATCTCGCGCGCCGTCAGCGCCAGGCCGGCGTCGGTGTTCTCCACCAGCCCCGCCTGCAGCACGGCACGGTGCTGCGGCAGCTTGTCGGCGTGGCGCGCGACCATCAGCAGGCCGCGCGTGAGCCGGACGATCTCCGGCACGTCGCCCAGGTCGGGGCAGTCCGCGTCCATCCGGGCGCCGGCGTCGCGGAAGACGCCGACGGCGCGCTCGAAGAGGCCGCGCACCTCGTCGTCCACCTCCACGAGGCCGCCGAGGTCGGCGCTCCACGCGATGCGCCAGCCCTTCACCGACGCGTTGCGGCCGGCGCGCAGCAGCTCGCGCACGTCCACGTCGTAGGACAGCGGCGCCCGGTCGTCGGGCCCGGCCATCACCGAGAGCATCAGCGCGGTGTCGGCGACGGTGCGCGCCATCGGGCCCTCGACCGAGTAGGTGTCCCAGGCCAGCACCGAGGGATGGCGCGGGATCAGGCCCGGCGAGGTGCGAAAGCCGACGACGCCGCAGTGCGCGGCGGGGCCGCGCAGCGAGCCGCCGAGGTCGCTGCCCTCGGCCAGCGGACACATGCCGGTCGCCAGCGCCGCCGCCGAGCCGCCGCTGGAGCCGCCCGAGGTCAGCGCCAGGTTCCACGGGTTACGGGTGGCGCCGAAGACCGCGTTGGTGGTGTTGGGGCCGAACGCGAACTCCGGCGTGTTGGTCTTGCCGAGCACGATCGCGCCGGCCTCGCGCAGCCGCTCCACCACCAGCGCGTCCTCGTCCGGAACATGATCCTCGAACAGCTTCGATCCGTACGTCGTGCGCAGTCCCTTCGTCGGCGTCACGTCCTTGATGCCGACCGGCACGCCGAACAGCGGCGGCAGGTTGGCGTTGCGCCTGAGCGTGGCCGTCGCCCGGCGCGCCTCCCACAGCACCGCCTCGCGCGGGATCGTCACGAACGCGTTCACCTTCGGATTGACGGCGTCGATGCGGTCCAGCAGCGCCTGCACGACCTCCAGCGGCGAGGCCTTGCGCGTGCGGTACAGGCGCGCCAGCTCCACCGCGGAGGCGAACGCGAGGTCGCGCACGATGCTCACGCCAGCTCCTTGGCCAGCGCGTCGGCCAGCCGCGCGAAGTCGTCGGCCTCGTTGTAGAGGGCGGCCGAGACGCGCAGCAGGCGATGCGGGGGCGCCGGCCAGCTCATGACCGGGACCTCGATGTGCCAGGTGTCGAACAGCCGGCGCTGCAGCGGATCGGGCCGCCGCCAGCCGATGTCGGTGGTGTCGCCGTCGGGCAGCACGATGCTGGCCAGCGAGCCGATCATGCTCTCGGGGCACGGCGGCGTCGTGCCGGCGGCGGCCGCCAGCCAGTTGCGCGCCTGCAGCGCCAGCGAGCGGTTGCGCGCCATCACGGCCGGCCAGCCGCCCGGCAGCATCGCGCCCACGCAGGCGATCGCGGTCGGCACGGCGAGCCAGCCGGTCGGATCGGCCGTGCCCGTCCAGTCGAACTCCACGCGGAAGCGCGAGCGGCCGGGCCTGGCCATGTTGGCGCCGTGGCTGATCGTCAGCGGCCGCACGCGCTCCTGACGGTCGCGCCGCACCCAGAGGAACGCCGAGCCCTTCGGCGCGCACAGCCACTTATGGCAGTTGCCGCTGTAGTAGGCGGCGCCGAGCGTGGCCAGGTCGAGCGGCACCATGCCGGGCGCGTGGGCGCCGTCCACGAGCACGTCCACGCCGCGGACGCCCAGCGCGGCGATCAGCCGCTCGATCGGCAGCACCAGCCCGGTAGGGCTGGTGACGTGATCGAGCAGCGCCAGCCGCGTGCGCGGCGTGACGTGCGCGAGCACCGCGTCCACCACGGCGTCGGCCGACGGCACCGGGACCGGCAGCCGGGCGACGACGACCCGCGCGCCGGCCCGCTCGGCGGCAAACTCGAGCGCGTTGCGGCAGGCGTTGTAGGCGTGGTCCGTCGTCAGCAGCTCGTCCCCGGCGGCGAGCGTCAGCGAGCGCACCACCGCGTTCACCCCGCCGGTGGCGTTGCTGACGAACGCGAGATCGTGCTCGTCGGCGCCGAGGAAGGCGGCCAACGCGCGGCGGGCGCCGTCCAGGCGCTCGTCCAGCTCGCGGGACAGGAAGCGGACCGGCTCGGCCTCCATCTGTGCGCGCAACTCGGCCTGGCGCTCGAGCACCTCGCGCGGGCAGGCGCCGAAGGAGCCGTGGTTGAGGAACACGACGGCCGGGTCGAGCGCCCAGCGCGAGGCGAGCCGCTCAGCCCGTGTCATGCGAGCGCGATTGACACGGGTGACGGCCCCCCGGTAGGGTGCACCGCATCCTGGTCGGCTCGCTTCTCGCCGGCGCCACCATCCTCGGGCCCGCCGCCGCCTGGGCGTTCACGGCCACGCTCAGCGTTCCGGGCCTCTGCGCGAGCCCCGTCCAGGTGCAGGCCTTCTCGACCGAGACGAGCAACACCGTGTCGTTCGGAAGCGGCAGCGGCGGCGGCGCCGGCAAGGCGACCATCAAGCCGCTCGTCCTGACCAAGGCTGTCGACGACTGCACCCCCCTGCTCTTCAAGGCTGCGTTCACCGGTCAGCACGTGCCGGCGGCCACCCTGCAGGTCGGGACGAACAGGACGCCGATGCTCTTCACCATCCAGCTGAGCGACGTCTTCGTCATCGATCTCAAGCACGACTTCTCCCGGATGGGCCCGGGCCCCGCCGACGACGTGCTGACGGAGACCTTGACGCTGGATGCGGCGGCCCTGTCGTTCACGAGCGGGGGCAGCACGGTGCGGTGCGACCAGACCACCAACACGTGTCAGTGACCGCGGCGACCACCGGCATCACACCTCGTTCGTCCAGATCTGCTCGAGCGTCTGGCGCCGGCGCAGCAGCCGCAGCGAGCCGTCGGGCTCCAGCATGACCTCCGGCGCCTGCGGGTAGGAGTTGTAGTTGAGCGTCGCCATCGCGGCGCAGTAGGCGCCGGCGCCGCCGATCACCACGAGGTCGCCGATGGCGGGCTGGGCCACGCGCCGCGGTCGCAGCGCCTCGGGATCGCCCGGCGCCGGGGTGAGGATGTCGCCCGACTCGCAGCACGGCCCGACGAAGACGACATCGGCCTCGGGGCGGCCCGGCGCCAGCACGCTGATCGGATGCTGGGCGCCGTACAGCGACGGCCGCGTGATCTCCGGCATGCCGGCGTCGAGCTTGGCGAAGCGGTAGCCGTCGCGCCCGGTGTCCACGACGTCCACGCAGCTGGCGACGATGGAGCCGGCGCTGGCCACGAGGTAGGTGCCCGGCTCGATCTCGAAGTGCAGCGCGCGGCCGTCGCGATCGCGGAACGCCTCGAGCTCGCGACGCACGTGGGCGCCGACGTCGGCCAGGTCGGTGGACGGCTCGCCCGGCATGCGGCCGACCTTGAAGCCGCCGCCCAGGTTGATGATGCCGACGTCGGGCAGCTTGGCGACCAGGTCCAGCGTCATGCGGGTCACGCGCTTGTAGACCTCGGGGTCGGTGCCGGAGCCGATGTGACAGTGCAGCCGCGTGATTCGCAGGTTGAAGCGCTCG
>DASSLH010000284.1:0-5507 GCA_035689625.1 Candidatus Methylomirabilota bacterium
GCTGACCTCGGACCTGGCCTCGATGATCGCCGGCGTGCGTCGCCAGCTCGACGACCTCAAGGCGGCGACGGCGTAGCGCTCAGTCGGCGGCGGGGGACGTCGCGGCCGCCGCCGGCACCGGGATCTTCGGCGTCCACGTCAGCCACTCCTTGTCGGCCTGCTCGTGGAGCACGAAGATCGTGCCGGGCTTCGCGGGGGCGCCCTCGGCGTCCGGCGTCGCGAACGTGACGCCGCCGATGGCCAGCGAGCGCAGCGACTCGAGGCTGATGTCCAGGCCCTTGAACAGGCCGACGTGCACGTCCAGCCCGCTCACGCTCCAGAAGCGCGAGCCGATCCGCACCAGCCGCGCGTAGGGTTGCTCGATGAACGCGTTGACGTGGGCGGCGGTGGCGTCGCGGCTGAGCTCGGCGTCCACGACGAAGCCGACCGGGATGCCGCGGTAGTAGATCGGCGAGTTGTTGCGCACCGAGGCCAGGTGGGCGGTGGCCAGGACGATCCTGAGCCCGCGGCGGCCGAGCGTGGGCGAGGGATGATCCACGCCGGTGAACCGGGTGCGCTCCCTGCCGGTCCCCGGCTGCACCTGGATGTAGGGTCCCGTCAGCACCGTGCTGAGCCCGGAGATCGAGGCCGGCCCGACCTCGGGCCGCACGATCCAGAACACCGAGCCGTCGCGCGCCACCGGCGCCGCCGAGCGCCGCAGCCGCACCGTCACCAGCACGTGCTTCTGGTCGTGGCTGAGGTCGATCGCCTGCACCTCGCCGATCGGCACGCCGCGGTAGCGGAGCTCGGTCCGGCCGGCCTTCACGCCGTCGCCGTCGGTGAACGCGATCGTGATGCTGGGGCCGGCCTCGCGCAGGTGATCCCAGACGAGATAGCCGGCGACGAGCGCGGCCACCACCGGCACCACCCACACGACCGAGAGTCCCCAGTGCCGGCGCCGGACGCGTGCCTGGGGGACCGCGTCGGCCGGCGGCCTCTGCTCGGCCTCCGGCGGCTCGACGGAATCCGATAGATCGCTCATCGCCGCTGCTCCGCGCGCTCCCAGATCTGCGCGGGGTCGAAGCTGGCCGAGGCCAGGATCGTGAGCACGACGACGGCCGCGAACGCGAACAGGCCGCGCCCGGGCCGCACGCTGGCCAGCTCGCCGAGCTTGACGAGGGAGACGAGGATCGCGAGCAGGAACACGTCGAGCATGGCCCAGGGGCCGATGACGTCGATTGCCCGGTAGACCCAGGCGCGGGTGAGCCGGTGGCGCGTGGAGCGCAGGGCCGTCGTCGTCACCAGGTAGATCAGCCCGAGCAGCTTGAGCAGCGGGATGACGATGCTGGCCAGGAAGACGACCACGGCGACCAGCCGCTGGCCGTGGTCGAAGAGCGAGACCACGCCCTGGAACACCGTGTTCTCCGAGTGCGCGCCGTACAGCTCCATGGTGAGGATCGGATAGACGTTCGCCGGCCAGTACAAGAGCAGCGCGGCCAGCGAGAACGCGGCCGTCCGGCCCAGCGGGTTGCGCCGGTTGGCGCGCAACACGGCGCCGCAGCGCGCGCAGTCGGCGACCGTGCCGGCGGGCAGCGGCCCCAGGCGCTGCACGAGGCCGCAGGTCTTGCAGGCGACGAGCATCACCCCCCTGGCGTACGCAACCGCGGTGCCAGCGGCGGGCCGCCGGCGTAGACTGCACGCCGTGACCCACCCCTTCGTCGCCGGGCCGCCCATGCGGATCGCCGGCGCCGCCCACGGCCCACTGGCCGGCCTGACGTTCGCCGCCAAGGACCTCTTCGACGTCGCCGGCCATCCGACCGGCGGCGGCAACCCGGACTGGGCGCGGCACCATCCGGTGCCCACGCGCCACGCCTGGGCGGTGCAGCGCCTGCTCGACGCCGGCGCCACGCTGATCGGCAAGACGCTCACCGACGAGGTCTCGCTCGGCATCCTCGGCGAGAACCCGTTCGACGGCACGCCGCTCAACCCGCGGGCTCCCGACCGCGTGCCGGGCGGCTCGTCGTCGGGCTCCGCCTCGGCGGTGGCGCAGGGGCTCTGCGATACCGCGCTCGGCACCGACACCGGCGGTTCGGTGCGCGTGCCGGCGAGCTTCTGCGGCCTCTACGGCATCCGGCCCACCCACGGGCGGCTGGACGTCACCGGGATGCTGCCGCAGGCGCCCAGCTCGGATACCACCGGCTGGTTCGCGCGCGACGCCGCCACCTTCGCGCGCGTGGCGGCCGTCATGCTGGGCGAGGCGATCCCCGCGACGCTGCCGGCGCGGCTCGTCGTCGCCGTCGACGCCTTCGGCGTGGCCGATCCCGACACGGCGGCCGCGCTGCAGCCGCTGGTGCGCGCGCTCGCCACGCTGGTGAAGGACGTGCGCGAGGACCTGCTGGCGCCGTCCGGGCTGACCGTGTGGGCGCGCGCCCAGCGCACGCTGCAGCCGTGGGAGGCGTGGCAGACGTTCACGGACTGGCTCGAGCGCGCGAACCCGCGGCTGCAGTGGAGCGTCGCCCGCGGCCTCGTCGCGGCCTCGGCGATTGCCGAGAGCGAGCGGCAGTGGGCCGCGCTCGTGCGGCAGGAGGCGCGCGCGCGAGTGGTCTGGCTGCTGCCGGCCGGCACGATCCTCTGCATGCCGACGACGCCGTTCCCGGCGCCGCCCCGGGGCCTGGCGCTCGGCCCGCGCACGGCCGTGAGCTCCCGCCTCCTCATGCTGGCTGCGCACGGCGGGCTCACCGGTGCGCCGCAGGTGAGCGTGCCGGGCGCGACGGTGGACGGCCTGCCGGTCGGCCTCTCGCTGGTGGGCGGCCGGGGCAGCGACGCGGCGCTGGTGGCCACGGCCGTCGCGCTCGCGCGCGCGCGATGAGCGATCTCACGCCCAATCTTCCGGAGGTCGTCGCCGAGGTCCGCGCGCTGTTCGAGCGCTACGAGCAGGCGCTGGTGGACAAGGACGTGGCCGTGCTGGACGCGACGTTCTGGAACAGCCCGCACACGATCCGCTACGCCCTGCACGAGAACGGCTACGGGTTCGAGGCGATCCACGCCCATCGCGTCGCGCGCCCGCCCGGCCCCGGGATCAAGGAACAGCGCCGGCGGCTGGAGATCCTCACGCTCGGCCGCGACCTCGCCCCGGTCAACCTCGAGTTCACGGTACGCGGCCGCGACCTCATCGGGCGCCAGAGCCAGACCTGGGTCCGCTTTCCCGACGTGGGCTGGAAGGTGATCGCCGCCCACGTCTCGACGCTGAACGCGGCGCCGCTCGGGTGAGTCAGCGCCCTCCGGCCACCGCCAGCGTGTGGCCGGTGACGTAGCTGGCCTCCTCGGAGGCGAGGAACAGGACGGCGTGGGCGACCTCGGCCGGCGATCCGAGCCGGCGCAACGGCGTCATGCGATTGGGGCTGTACTCGACCGTCTCGTTCAGCCGCCTCAGGCCGGGGCCGGTGCGCTCGGTGTCGATCGGCCCCGGCGCCACCGCATTGACGTTGATCCCGTGCTCGGCCAGCTCGAGCGCGACGTCGCGCACGAAGCCGTGCACCCCGGCCGTGGCCGCCGAGTAGGCGGCGCCGCCCTGGTAGTACGCCGTCCACGGCGTGCCCTCGCGGGCGCCGGAGGACATGCACACGATGCGGCCGTAGCGTTGACGCATCATGTGCGGGACCGCGGCGCGCGTGCAGAGGAACGTCGGGCGCAGGTTCAGCCGCAGCACGAAGTCCCAGTCCTCGGCGCGCATCTCCCAGACCTTCGCGTTGCGGCTGCCGCCGACGTTGTTGACCAGGATCTCGACGCGCCCGAAGCGCTCGACGGCGGCGGCGATCAGCCGGCCGGCGGCGGTCTCGTCGGTGAGGTCGCCGGCCACCGCGACCGCCGCGCCGCCGGCCGCCTCGATGGCCCTGCGCGTGCCCTCCAGCCCCTCGGCTTCCAGGTCGCCGAGCGCCAGGTGGGCGCCCTCGCGCGCCAGCACCAGCGCGATCTCCCGGCCCAGGCCATTCGCGGCTCCCGTCACCACTGCCACCCGGTCGCGCACGCCCGCCATCGCGCCCTCCTTGTACTACAATGGCCCCGCCGATGCTGCCGGACCTGATCCTCTCGTCCGACTCGCACGTCTTCGAGCCACCGGACCTCTGGACGACGCGCATCGACGCCGCGTTCCGCCAGCGGGCGCCGCGCATGCAGCGCATCGGCGGGGCCGACGCGATCGTGATCGAGGCCGACCAGGTCCTCTCCGGCATCGGCCTCATCTCGAACGCCGGCGCGCGCTTCGACGCGCCGGAGACGATCTCGGGCCGCGGCCGCTTCGAGGACGTCCACCGCGGCGGCTACGATCCCGACCAGCACTTGGCCGACATGCGGCTGGACGGCGTGGCCGGCGAGGTGCTCTACCCCTCGCAGGGTCTGTTCTACTTCCGCATCGCCGACGGCGCGCTGATGTCGGCGGTCTTCCGCGCCTACAACGACTGGCTCGCCGAGTTCTGCCGCACCGATCCCGTGCGGCTCAAGGGCATCGCGATGATCAACCTCGACGAGGTCGCCGACGGCGTCCGCGAGCTGGAGCGCGCCGCGCGGCTGGGCCTGGTCGGCGCCATGATCACCGAGTACCCGCTCGAGGACCGCCGCTACGACCACCCGGACTACGAGCCGTTCTGGAGCGCCGCCGAGGCGCTCGGCCTGCCGCTCAGCCTGCACACCGCCACGCGGCGGCAGGGCAAGATCCGCGGCGCCGGGCCCCAGACGCTGCGCGATGCGACGAGCCGGGCGACCAAGGTGTTCTACCCGGCCATGTCCCTGTGCGACATGATCTTCTCCGGCGTGTTCGAGCGCCACCCGCGGCTGACGCTGGCCATCGTGGAGTTCGAGCTGGCCTGGGCGCCCCACCTGCTGGCCGCGATGGACTACACCTATCGCGAGCGCCACGAGGAGGCGATCTACCGCTTCAAGGACGGGCGGCGTCCGAGCGATTTCTTCCGGCGCAACGTCGTGCTCTCCTTCCAGGAGGACGCGATCGGCGTGCGCCTGCGCGACGTCATCGGCGTGGACAACCTCATGTGGGGCTCGGACTATCCGCACAGCGAGTCGACCTTTCCCCAGTCGCGCAAGATCCTGGCCGAGATCCTGGCCGGCGTGCCCGACGACGAGCAGGCGAAGATCGCCAGCGGCACCACCGCGCGCGTCTACGGGTTCGACACGGGCCGCCTGTAGCCCGGCGTCGCGTTGTACACTCGGGCGCCATGAGCGACCCGCACGTCTACGTGATCAACGGCCGTACCGAGCGCGACTGGGACGACACCCAGGCCGCGCTGGCCCCCGTCACCAAGCGCCTGACCCCGCTGCCGTTCCTGGCCAGCGAGGGCGAGGTCATCGAGCGCGCCCGCGACGCCGACGCGCTGGTCACCACGTTCTCGCCGGTGCGGCGGCAGGTGCTGAGCGCGCTGGAAGGGCTCAAGGTCGTCGTGCGCACCGGCGTGGGCTACGACGTCATCGACGTGCCGGCCGCGACCGAGCTGGGCGTGATCGTCGTCAACATCCCC
>DASSLH010000285.1:0-2290 GCA_035689625.1 Candidatus Methylomirabilota bacterium
ACCGCCCCGGCGGCGTCATGGCCGGGTACCAGAATCTCAGGTACTCGACGAACAGCGCGGGATAGACGGCGACGTCCACGAAGCTGTCGAGCCACGACCACCAGCCGACCTGGAACGACCAGAAGGGCCCGAACGCGCGCCGCACCCAGGTGACGTAGCCGCCCTCGTCCGGCATCGCCGAGGCCAGCTCGGCCATCGCCAGTGACACCGGCAGGCTCCACACGAGCGGCGTGAGGATCAGCAGCAGCAGCGCCAGGCCGGGGCCGAACGAGGCGACGACGTCCTCGACGCCGTAGGGGCCGCCGCTGACGTTGAAGAACACGATCGCCGCCAGCGGCAGCAGGCCCAGCTCGCGGCGGAGCCCTCTCACGCGCGGGCGGCGGCGATGAGCGCCGGCAGCTCCTTCAGCCACTCGTCGAGGGCACGAGCGGCCTCCACGGTGATCTCGAGCTTGCCGCTGGGCAGGCGACGCACGCGGCCCGGTGTGGCGGGGCCGAGCGGGATGACGAGCATCTCGCGGTGGATGCCGAGCGCGTCGGTCACCGCGAAGATCGCGTCGATCTCCTTCATCGTGACGACCTCAAGCATGCACGCCGGCCTCGCCGGCCACCTCGCGGATCTGCCGCCACGTCTCGTCGTCGATGGGGATGCCGTCGGCGCGCCGCTGGCGCTCGCTGCGCGCCTCCGGCTCGCCGGGGACGAGGATCTCCCGGGCGCCGGCGGCCAGCGGCGCCGAGCGCGTCCAGTCGAGCAGCGCGGCCACCTGGGCGTGGAACTCCTCGAGCGGCAGGAAGCGCGCGGGATCGAGGCACACCATGAGCGTGCCGTTGCGGAACACCGAGGGCTCGCCGCTGGCGGCGCCGGCGCCGGAGAGGATCCCGCCGAGAATCTCGACCGCCAGCGACAAGCCGTAGCCCTTGTGGCCGCCGGCCGTGAGCAGCGAGCCCACGGGATCGGCGTAGTACTCGCGCGGATCGGTAGACGGCTCGCCGCGGCCGTTGAGCATGATGCCGGGCGGCACCGGCTCGCCGCGGTTGAACTTCACGCGCAGCTTGCCCTCCGCCCAGACGCTGCTGGCGAAGTCGTGCGACATCGCCACGGCGCCGTCGCGACCGGGGATGGCGATCGCGTGGGGATTGGTCCCGAGCCGCCGGGCGGCGCCGCCCCAGGGCGCCACGTTGAGGCCGCCGCGCGCGTTGGCCCACACGAGGCCGATCAGCCCCTCGCGCGCGGCCGTCTCGGCGTAGTCGGCCAGCCGGCCCACGTGATTGGCGCCGCGCAGCGCGACGGCCGCCAGCCCCTGCGCACGCGCGCGCTCGATGGCCAGCGCGATGCCGCGCCGGGCGACAACCTGGCCGAAGCCGCCGTCGCCCTCCAGCACGGCGACCGTCGGCGTGTCCACGACCACGCGCAGCTTCGGCCGCGGATTGAGGCGGCCGCTCTTCATGGCCGCCACGTACTGCGGCACGCGGATGACGCCGTGCGAGTCGTGCCCGCGCAGGTTGGCGCGCACGAGCATGCCGGCGATGAACGCGGCGTCCTCGGAGGGCACGCCGTGAGCGGTGAAGACGTCCTGGGTCAGACGCTCGAGGACGGCGGGAGCGACGGTCGGCATGCCGCTACATTACCTCAGCGCGCGACGCCGAACAGGCGCAGCCAGTTGCCGACGATCACCGTGCAGGTCGCGGTGGCCGTGCGGCCGGCGGCGCCACCACCAGCGCGACGACGACCGCCGCGATCCACCGCGGCATGCCCGCGAGCTTAGGGGCTCGAGCCGCCGCGCGCGCAACGGTCTTAGACTGCGGCGATGGTCCGCCTCGGCATCTCCGCCTGCCTGCTCGGCGAGCCCGTGCGCTACGACGGCGGCCACAAGCGCGACGCGACGCTGCTCGACACGCTCGGCCCGCACGTGACGTGGGTGCCCGAGCTGAAGGCCCTTGACCTGCACGGCTACGTGTTCAAGAGCGGCTCGCCGTCCTGCGGCCTGCTGGCCGGTGGTCTCTTCGCCGCCGCCTTCGCCCGGGCCTTTCCCGACCTCCCGATGCAGGAAGAGACCCGCCTCGCCGATCCCCGCGTCCGCGCAGCGTTCTTGGCCCGCGCCCGGGCCCTCGCCAGCCGCCGATTGGGGGGCGACACCCCGTAAGAGGTGGATGCGGGCAGTTCGCCGGCGGCGACGCCGACGCGGTGCCGGTCTCGTTTGCCGTGCCGATGACAATCGGCGACTGCTCCCTCGGCGCCGTGGCCGACGACACCGGCATCGTGCTGGAGACCGACGACGGCCAACTGCTTC
>DASSLH010000286.1:0-3052 GCA_035689625.1 Candidatus Methylomirabilota bacterium
GCGAATGAGCGGCCCCGGCTGCAGCCAGGGCGCGTCCAGGCCCGCCACCGCCAGCGTGGAGACAAACTCCTCGCGCGCCGTCGCCGCCGGCGTCGTCTGCGGGCTCATCGTCGCTCTCCTTGCGTCCTCACGCGTGCGGGATCCACGGCCAGTACTTCGCGATGGCGCCGGCGTCCACGCGCAGGTCGAGGCCGGTGATCATCTCCGCGTCGTCGGAGGCCAGGAAGACGGCGGCGCAGGCGTAGTCGCGCGGGCTCGGCAGCCGCTCCAGCGGCAGCATCTTCGCGAAGTCCAGCGCGCGGGCGCGCCGCTCGGGCCGCGGCCGGCCCCAGCGCACGGCACGCTCGTCGGCTTCGGCGGTGTCGGTCGCCGTCGGCGTGAGGCTGTTCACGCGGATGCGGTGCCGGGCCAGGTCCATCGCCGCCGCGCGCGTGAAGTTCAGCAGCCCGCTCTTGCTCGTGCAGTAGCCGATGTTGCCCGGCTGACCCTGGTGACCGGCGGTGGAAACGATCACGATGATGCTGCCACGGGTGCCGCGCTCGACCATCGCGCGCGCCGCGTGCTTGGTACAGAGGAACGTGCCGGTGAGATTGACGGCCATCTGGCGGCTCCAGCGCTCCAGCGGCATGTCGAGCACGCTCTCGCCGCCCAGGACGCCCGCGTTGTTGACGAGCACGTCCACGCGGCCGTGGCCTTCGGCGACGCGCGCAACCATCGCCTGCACCTGGGCCTCGTCGGTGACGTCGCAGGTGAGGCCGACCGCCCGGCCGTCGCTCTTGACGATGGCGGCGGCGCACTGGGCGGCGTTGTCGGCGACGACGTCCACGCACACGACGGTGGCGCCCGCCGCCGCCAGGCCCTCGGCGATGCCGCCGCCGATGTTGGGACTGGTGCCGGTGACAATCGCGACCTTGCCGGCGAGCGTGCTCAGGCGCGTCCCCTGGCCCGCTCCTGCAGGTAGCGGACCGACACGCGCTCGAGCGGGACCTTGTCGGGGTCGAGGTCGTCGGGGTTGCGGTACTCGAACGGCGCGTTGCGGCCGCCGTAGTGCCTGGTGACGACGAGCCGGCGCCACTGGATGACCTCGGCGTCCGTCCCCGACAGCTTCTCGGGCGTGTCGTAGCGCTGGTTCACCATCACCGCCTCGTCCTGGCGCGAGAAGTTGTACTCGATGATCCAGCGTCGCAGCGTAGCGTACATGAGCCGGTCCCACAGCCGCCGCCGGGCCGTGCGCGGCCGCGTGCAGTGGTAGTACCACACGCGCGTCAGGTGCTCCTCGACCGGCACGCACATGCGCGTGTAGAGGTCCCAGCCGAACTCGGCCCGGAACATCCCCGGCAGGTGATGGCCGCCGCACCAGCGCGCCGAGCGCGGCGGCGGGATGTTGCGGCGCGCGCGCTCGGCCAGCGGCCGCGTGAGCCAGGTGAAGAACCGCCGGCGGTTGGTCAGCGGCCACCTCCAGCCGTTGGCGTACACGTCCTGGGTGGGGCTGCGGCGCATGTAGTTGCTCTCGGCGACGTCGCCCCCGAAGCCGTTGCCGACGAAGATCGGGTGCTCGCCCTGGGCGCCGCGCGCGATGAAGCCGGCGCGGGCAACGACGAGCGCGTTGCGGTGCACGTAGTTGACGTGCGAGTCCATCGAATTCTCGAGCGCGACTTCCCAGTTGCACTTCCAGTCGACCTGGCCCACCTGCACCAGCGCGGCGTCGTCGAAGAACTCCTCCGGCACGTCCTCCTCGATCGGCGCCGGCTCGCCGTCGCCGATCCAGACGAACACGACGTCCTTGAGCGTGCGCGTCGGGTAGATCCTCGCCTCGGTGCCGGGCTTGCCGCACACGCCGGAGTCGGGGCCCTCGGAGAGCACCGCCACGTTCTTGCCGGACTCGTCGTAGACCCAGCCGTGGTAGGGACAGGCCACGGTCCCGCGATAGTGGCAGTCGCCCTCGCTGAGCCGGGCGCCGCGGTGCGGGCAGACGTCCTGGATGGCGGCGACGGCACCGGTGGCGCCCCGGAACAGGCAGATCTCCTCGCCGAGCAGCGCGACCCGGGTGGGCTTGCGGCGGCCGACCTTGCGGTCCTCGACGGCGGGATACCAGTAGTTGCGCAGGCCGAGCGTGGGGATCAGGGGCCGGATGTCGCCGCTGAGCTTCGGGATCGTCACTGGCGCCTCCTGCTGCCCCGGGTCCGCGGGGAGGCCTATCGTACTACCGGGCTGCGGCGAGCGCTCCGGCTCAGCGAGCCCGGGGCCGGGCGGCGGCCAGCGCGGCGAGCACGCGGGGCGGCGTCACCGGCAGCGCGGTGAGCGAGACGCCGAGCGCGTCGCAGACGGCGTTGGCGACCGCCCCCCCGAGGCCGGGGTTGCCGCACTCGCCCAGGCCGCGCAGGCCCAGCGGGTTCGTCGTCGCGCGGATCTCCTGGTAGAAGCCGTCCACCGGCGGCACGTCGCCGGCCAGCGGCAGCGCGTAGTCCATCAGCGTGCCGGACAGCAGCTGGCCGTCGGCGTCGTACACGAGGCTCTCGTGCAGCGTGTTGCCGATGCCGAAGGCGACGCCGCCCACCAGCTGCGCCTCGACGAGCGCGGGATTGACAGCGCGTCCCACGTCGGCGCCGACCACGACCTGGCGCAGCGTGGTCGTCCCCGTCTCCGGATCGACGTCCGCGACGACGGCGCAGGCGCAGCCGGCATAGGTGACCTTCGGCACCTCGAACGAGGCGCCGGCCGCCAGGCGCCGCTCGGCCGCCAGCTCGGCCAGGCTCACGCGCCGGCCATCGGTGCTCAGCACCCCGTCCCGGTACGTCACCTCGCGCTCGGCGACGCCGAAGCGGGCAGCGGCGCGCGTGCGCGCCTCGCCGATGAGCTTGTCGGCGGCCAGGCGCGCCGCGTTGCCGGCGGTCACGGTGCCCCGCGAGCCGTAGGTGCCCACGCCGCTCTCGACGGCTGCGGTGTCGGCGTGACGCACGTCGAAGCGCGCCGGCGGCAGGCCCAGCGCCTCGCCCAGGATCTGGGCCAGCACGGTCTCCAGCCCCGGTCCCATCGAGGAGGCGCCGGTGTC
>DASSLH010000287.1:0-9542 GCA_035689625.1 Candidatus Methylomirabilota bacterium
GGCAGCAGCAGCACGCTCGGCTCGCCCGGCCGCATCGCGTAGACGCCCTTCTTGGCCGCGTCCACCTGCCCCAGCAGCAGCGTGCGGCTCGCCCGGTCCTTGTCGCTTCCGGTCTGGAGCACCAGGCGCGTGGGCCGATCCAGGCCGTACGGCGCCAGCGATGGGGGCGACTCCGCGACGAACTCCTTCACGCGCTGGGCCGCGAGCTTGTCGAGGAACTCGGTGATCGTGTCGGCGTCGGCCGGCAGCGCGCGCGGCCGCGTCAGCCGCCAGCCGCCGTCGCGGCGCTCGACGGCCAGTGTCTCCTCGGGCAGCGCGACCTCGATGCCGTTCACGTCCTTGGCGTCGAAGGCCACGACCGTTCGGTCGCGGAAGTCCGGCACCGGCCGGGTCGCGTCGCGCAGCACGCTCTCGCCCAGCACGAACACCGCGGGCTTGTCGCGCTCGCGGGCGTAGACCCAGACGCCGGTCGGGTTCTTGGCGCCGAGCAGCAGGCCGAGCGTCTTGCCGTCCTTCAGCGTCAGCGTGACGTCGGCGGCCGGCCTGTCCAGGCCGTAATCGGCCGGCGACTTGGGGGTGGGATCGATCTCGCGGTCGATCTTCGCGGTGAGGATCGTGGCCAGCGTCTCGTCCACCGCGGAGCGGCTGCCCCGCGCGCGCACGGGCTCGAGCAGCTGCCAGTCGTCGCCCTCGCGCTTGAGCCGGACGGTCTCGCCGCCGCGCTTGACCGTGAGCTCGGTCACGTCCTTGCTGTCGGCCACGAACACGCGGCCCTTGCGGGCGGCCGCCTCCTCGCGCCCGGGGCCCAGGCGGATCTCGTAGACGTAGTAGAAGCCACCCAGGACGACGAGCAGCAGCGCGAGGGCAGCGGTGGTCTGCCAGCGCATCCGGACGCTACTTGGCGGCGCGGCGGCGGACGACGGCGACGATGCCCGCGACCAGGAAGATCCCGGGCAGGATGCCGAGCGACAGCCACGTCACCGCCTGCTCCTGCTGGCTGGTCAGGAACACCGGCGTCTGCTTGGTGTCCTTGGGCCGGATCGCGATCTGGTCCTCCTCCTCGGCCAGCCACGACACGCTGTTGAGGAAGAAGTCGCGGTTGCCCTGGACGTTGAGGAACTGGTTGGTCGCCTCGTTGGCCGTGCCGTAGACGACGATCCGCGTCTTGTCCTTGGTGACGACCGCGGCCAGCGTGAGCGGGCCCTTGGGGTCCTGCGGATCGGGCTTGGCCTGGCCCTGCTCGAGCGCGGCGCGGTCGGTCTCGCCCCAGGAGTCGGGCGTCGTCCTGGCCAGCGGCTGCACGCTCACCCCGCTCGGCGGCGACGCCGCCGTGGAGATGCTGCGCGTGAGCGGGAACAGCGTGGTGAGCCCGGTCATCTCGCGCGTGATCGGGTGCGGCTCGTACTGCTGCACGATCGGCACCTGCGGCCCGATGCCGAACACCTGGCCGATCGGGTTCAGCTCGATGACGAGATCGTCGTCGAACGTCACCCCGTAGCCGGCCAGCAGCTTGCGCAGGCTCTCCGGCTGGCTGCGCTCGGGGAAGGGCGGGTTCACCATCGCCAGCAGCTTGCCGCCCCGCTTGAGGTACCCGTCGAGCGCGTCCAGCTCCGGCGCGAACAGGTCCGTGCGCGGCCCCGCCACCACCACGACGCTGGCGTCCTCCGGGACCTTGCCCTGCCGCGCCAGCGCCAGCGGCTTGACCTCGTAGTTGGCGCGCTCCATCGCGGCCTTGGCCTCGCTGAAGCCGGGCCGCTCGGTGTTGCCGAGGTCCGCCTCGCCGTGACCCTGCACGACGTAGACGATGCGCTTGCCCTCGCGCGTCACCTTGAGGAGCGCGTTGGTCAGCTTCTCCTCCTGGTCGGCGTCCTGGACCTTCTCGGTGCGGCCCTTGGCCTCCAGCACGGTGGTGCCGTAGTTCTCGACGCCCATCGCGCGGGCCAGCGTGGGATCGCGGTCGGGGTCCACGATCTTCCAGCCGAAGTTGTCGCCGCCGTAGCGCGCGTACTGCTTGAACAGGTCCTCGATGATCCGCTTGCCGGGCTGGTCGCTGCGGTAGAAGGCCACGGCGTTGACGCGCGTCTTGAGGTTCCGGAGCAGCTGCACCGTCTGGGGCGACACGCTGTGGCGCCGGTTCTCGGTGAGGTCCAGCCGGGCGTTGTGGCGGAACGACAGCGCCTCCACCACGGTGATGACGCCGATGACCAGGAGCACCGTGACGGCGGTGTTGAGGCCGTAGCGCACGGTGCGGCCGCGCACGCCGCCGGCGCCCTCGACCAGGCGTGGGACGAACGAGAGCACGACCAGCACGACGCCGGCCACGATGAGCGGCCAGCGCAGGCCCGTCAGCCGCGTGGGGAACAGCCACTGCTGGGCGATGGCCACCGCCAGCGCCAGCAGGCCGGCGAAGAACGCGGCATCGGTGACGCGGCGCATCAGCCGCTCCACCGCCGCGACTCCAGCGAGCGCAGCGCGAGGAACAGCGACAGCACCGTGAAGTCGAGGAAGTAGATCACGTCCTTGGTGTCCAGCACGCCCTTGGCGAACGTGTCGTTGTGCTCGATGATCGACAGGTGGCCGAGCACGGCGGACAGCGAGCCGCCGGCGAACTCCGCCGTCCAGCCCACGATCCAGAACGCCAGCAGGATGCCGAACGTCACCATCGCGGCCACGATCTGGTTCTCGGTCAGCGAGGAGGCGAACAGGCCGATGGCCAGGAACATCGCGCCCATGAGGATCAGCCCCAGGAAGCCGGTCGCCAGCGGGCCCCACTCCACCCGCGCGAAGTAGGCCACCACCGCCGGGTAGGCCAGCATGGTGCCGATCATCACGCCGTAGAGCGTCATCGCCGCCAGATACTTGCCCAGCAGCACGGCGCCGTCCCGCACCGGGTAGGTCAGCAGCAGCTCGATGGTGCCCGAGCGGCGCTCCTCGGCGAACAGGCGCATCGTGACCAGCGGCACGACGAACAGCAGGATCACGCGCATGTTGTCGAACAGGGGACGCATGATCCCGTCGGTGACGTTGAGGTCGCGTCCCATCTGGGGGTTGGTCATCACGCGCATCGAGGCCTGGGCGAAGTAGGAGAAGATCGACCAGAAGAAGAGGCCGGTGACGAACACGAACGCGGTGAGGATCACCCACGCCACCGGCGAGGTGAAATACAGCCGCAGCTCCTTCTTGTAGATCGGCCAGACCTTCACGCCTGCGCCTCCGCCTCCGTCGCCGCCGCGGCGGCCGCGTCGCGCTCCTCGCCGGCGACGATCCGCATGAAGACCTCCTCCAGTGTCATGCCCACCTGCCGTAGCTCGAGCAGTCCCCACTTCTGCTGGGCCGCCAGCTGGAAGATCTCGCCCCGCACGTCGCGGCCGCGGGCCGACTCGACCAGGAAGCGGCCGCTGCCGTCGCCGCTCGCGAGCGGCTCGACGCGCACCACTCCCGGGATCGCGCGCATGCCCTCCAGCGCGGCGCCGCGCGGCGCCGTCACCTCGACCTCGACGCGCGCGGTCGGGAAGAACTGCTCCACCAGCCGGTCGATGGGCCCCTGGGCCACGATCGAGCCGCGGTTGATGATCACCACGCCGCTGCAGACCATGGCCACCTCGGGCAGGATGTGCGTGGACAGGATCACGGTGTGCTCGCCGGCCAGCGACTTGATGAGGTTTCGGATGTCGGCGATCTGCTTGGGATCCAGGCCGATCGTCGGCTCGTCGAGGATCAGCACGTGCGGATCGCTCACCAGCGCCTGGGCCACCCCGACGCGCTGCCGGTAGCCCTTGGAGAGGTTGCGGATGAGCCGGTTCTGCATGTCGCTGACCATGCAGCGCTCCATCACCTCGGCGACGCGCGCCCGCCGCGCGCTGCGCGGCACGCCCTTGATCTCGGCGACGAAATCCAGGTACGGCGCCACCCGCATGTCGCCGTAGAGCGGCACGTTCTCCGGCAGGTAGCCGATCCGGCGGCGCACCTCCATCGACTCGCGGAAGACGTCGAAGCCCGCCACGCGCGCGGAGCCGCTGGTGGCCGGCATGAAGCACGACAGGATCCGCATCGTCGTCGATTTGCCGGCCCCGTTGGGACCGAGGAAACCGACGATCTCGCCCGGAGCCACCGAGAACGAGACGTCGCGGATGGCGGTGACGGGGCCGTAGTTCTTGGTCAGCTTCTCGACTTCGATCATGTCGGGCGGAACCGGCTGGTTATTATACCCGACTCTTCGGCACCAGCCGCATGAGCGCGCCGCAGAGGTCGTCGGCGTCCACCGGCTTGGCGATGTGCCCGTCGTAGCCGGCGGCCAGCGCGCGCTCGCGATCCTCGGCGCTGGCGTAGGCGGTGAGCGCGATGGCCGGCAGGCGCGGGCGGCCGTCGCGGCCTTCCTGCCAGCGCACGCGGCGGATGAGGTCGAAGCCGTCGGCGCCCGGCATCCCGAGGTCGCTGACCAGCACGTCCACCGTGCGCGCGCGCAGCACGCCGAGCGCGTCGGCCACGGCGGGCACGGCAATGACCTCGGCGCCGCACGACTCCAGCGTGAGCGTGATCGTCTCGCGCGAGTCGGTGTGGTCCTCGACCAGGAGCACGGTCAGGCCCTCGATGCGGGCGGCGCCGGCCGGCTCGGCGGCCTCGGCCACGGCCGGCGTCTCGGTCCGCCGGGCCATCGCCAGCAGCGGCAGCTCGACGGTGACGGTGGCGCCGCCGTCGGGGTCGTTGTCGGCGCGCACGACCCCGTCGTGCGTCTCCACCAGGTGGCGCACGATGGCCAGGCCCAGGCCGAGCCCCTCGTGCCGCCGGCGGCTGCTGCTCTCGGCCTGGCGGAAGCGCTCGAAGACGTGCGGCAGCACGTCGGGGCCGATGCCGGGTCCGCTGTCGCTCACGCGCAGCCGCGCGCGGCCCTCGTGGCGGTCGAGCGTCACCTGCACGTGCCCCTCGACCGGCGTGAACTTCAGCGCGTTGGCCAGGATGTTGCCGACCACCTGCTCCAGGCGCGTGACGTCGCCCAGCACCGGCCCGGCCGCAGCGTCCACCTGCGTGGTCACGCGAATGCGCTTGGCCTCGGCCTCGCGCTGCGCGCTCTCGACGACGCGCGCCACGACGCCGGCCAGGTCCACCGCCAGCCGGTCGAGCTCCATCTTGCCGGCGACGATGCGGGAGATGTCCAGCAGGTCGTTGATCAGCTGCGCCTGCATGCGCGCGTTGCGCTCGATGACCTCCAGCGCGTAGCGCGTGCGCTCGGCGGACAGCCGCCCCGGCCGCAGCAGCGCGATCCAGCCCAGCATGGCCGTCAGGGGCGTGCGCAGCTCGTGGGAGAGCACGGCCAGGAACTCGTCCTTGGCGCGATTGGCCGCCTCGGCGTCGGCGCGGGCCGCGCGCTCGGCCGCCAGCAGCCGGCCGATCTCGGCCTCGGTGCTGCGCCGCTGGCTCAGGTCGCTGAGCGCGATGATGCTGCCGACGAGCCGGCCGTCCACGACCAGCGGCTGGGCCGCGTACTCCGCCGGGAAGCTCGTGCCGTCACGACGCTCGACGACGTCGTCGGCGACGAAGGCGGCGGCGCCCTGCTCGACGGCGCTGAAGATCGGGCACTCCGCGCGCGGACACGGGCGGCCGTCGGGCCGGCGCGGATGCAGCAGCGTGTGCATGTCGCGGCCGAGCACCTCGTCGGGCCGCCAGCCGAGCATGCCGGCGCAGGCGCGGTTGATGAACGTGCAGCGCCCGTCGCGATCCACGCCGAACAGCCCCTGCGCCGTGCACTCGAGCAGCGCCACCCGCTCCTGGAGCAACCGGCGCTCGGCGGCCGCGGTCGCCTCCAGCCGCCGGCGATCGCGCTGGGCGCCCTCGCAGGCCGCCGAGATGGCGATGCCCATCACCACGAACAGCGCCGCCGCCACCAGCTCGCCGATGTCGTGGCCGGGCGAGGCGAAGACGGAGTCGAGCCAGAGACGGTCGACCACGATCACCGACAGCGCCGTGGCCAGGATGCCGGCCCGGAAGCCGCGGCACCACGCCGCCACCATCACCGCCGGGAAGAAGGTGAAGAACGGCAGACGCGGCCCCCACAGCGGCGCCAGGGCCATGCGCGTGAGGGCGGCGACGGCCACGGCGACGACCGGGATGCCGTACGGAGCGAACCCCACGGCGCGAAGGAGGAACGCTAGGCGAGGCAACGTCCACGAATGGTACGCGCGCCGGCGACGCGGCGCCAGCGGAAACGACGGCGCCGGCCTCGCCGATGGAACTCTTACAACCGCACGGCTCAGGCCTTGTCCACGACCGGCATGATCGCGCCGAGCCAGTCGGGCACCGCGATCATCTTGCTCGTCGCCGGATCCCAGCACGCGTGCAGCGTGCTGCCGCTGGCCACCGTCTCGCCCGCCTCGTTGACGATCTGGTAGGCGAAGCGGAAGCTGGCCCGCTTGCGCTCGCTGATCCAGCAGCGCACCTGCAGCAGCTCGTCCAGGCGCGCCGGCCGCACGTAGCGCACCGTCGCCTCGACCACCGGCAGGTGCACCTTCTGATCGACCTCGGAGATCGGAATGCCCTGCTGGCGCAGGAACTCCACGCGCCCCACCTCGAAGTACGTCAGGTAGTTCGCGTAGTAGACGACCTTCATGCAGTCCGTCTCCTGGTACCGCACCCGGATCGGTGCCGTGGCGATCATCGTCAGAGGTACTGGCCGTAACGGATCTTCTCGACGACGCCCCGCACGCGCTTGTAGGCGTCGATGGACGCCAGCAGATCGCTGGTGGAGACGGGGCCCGGCTCGGTGCCGCCCTCGGTCTGGTGCACCTTCGCCTCCAGCGCGCGGCGGATGATCTCCGAGATGTCGGCGCCGCTCATGCCACCCATCACCGGCAGCACCTTGCGGTAGTCGATCGTCTCGAACAGCGAGCGGCCGGCGTTGCGTTCGGTGCGCGCCTTCATGAGCTCGAGGATCTCGCGCTGCGCCTCGGCGTCGGGCAGCGGCACCTCCACGAGATGATCCAGCCGTCCCGGCGCCACCAGCTCGGCGTCCACCGCGTCGGTGCGGCTGGTGGCGCCGACGACGAGCACGCGGCCGTCGGGACGCAGGCCGTCGAGCTTCTCGCACAGGGCGGCGACCAGGCGGGCGCTCGCCTCGCGGGCGGCCGGCGGCGGCAGCAGGTGCTCGAGCGACAGCGCCTCGGCCTCGTCGAGGAACAGCACCGCGCGGCCCTCGCTGCCGGCGATCCTCAAGATTTCCTGCAGCAGCTCGCCGGTGTTGGCGCCGAACTTCGAGGTGAGGTTGAGCAGCTTGACGTGATAGAAGATCGCGCCGGCGGCGGTGGCCAGCGCGCGGGCGAGCTTGGACTTGCCGGTGCCGGGCGGCCCGTAGAGCAGCACGCCCGTGGGCGGCGTGATGCCCCAGCGCGCGTAGGCCTCGGGGTTGTTCAGCGCCTGCGCGAAGCCGCGCAGCAGCTCCTTGGCGGCGCCCAGGCCGCCGACCTCCTCGAACTTGATGTCCGGGTGGATCTCGGGCTCGACCCGCCCGGTCAGGTCGCCGAACTTCTCGCCCAGCTTCGCGAAGACGTCCTCGAGCCGGCGCTGCAGCGCCCACTGCAGGTCGTCGGCGGGCAGGCGCGACATCAGATGCGCGGGCCGCGCGCGGGCGCGGCGTCGCCGCCCGCCTTGTCGAACACGCGGTCCTCCACCAGGACCGGCACGTGCGCGCGGATGGCCAGCGCGATGGCGTCCGACGGCCGCGCGTCGAGCGCCTGCTCGCCGCCGGCGCCGGTGAGGTGCACGGTGGCATAGAAGATGTCGTCGCGCAGGTCGGTGATGACGACCCGCGTGAGCGAGACCTTGAGCCGGCCGAAGAGCGTGAGGAACAGGTCGTGCGTCAGCGGCCGCGGCGGCGTCACGCCGTGCAGCGGCACCGCGATGCCGGTCGCCTCGGCGGGGCCGATCGCCATCGCCAGCCGCCGGTGATCGCGCGTGCCCTCCAGCACCACGGCCGGCGTCTCCGTGCGCGGGTCGAGCACGACCGCCAGCACCGCGGCCTCCTGGACACCGGTGGCCCGCGGCGTCGGTTCGGCGGCGCGCGGCGCCAGGTCGGCGCGCGCGGGGACGACGCCCAGCGCGAGCAGCGCGAGCCCTGCGATGCGGAGTGTCGTGCGCATGGTGAGGCGCCCCTTTCGTCGGCCCGCCCAGTATACTGCGCGCTCCGGGCCGCGGAGGCTCAGCGCGACAGGCGCATCGAGAGCACGCCGCCCAGCGCCAGCAGCAGCGTGAGCGCCGCCCACATCGCCCCGTAGCCGAGCGCGTGAGCGACGTAGCCGAAGGCGAACGCGCCGGCCGCCTGCCCGGTGAGGAACATCGCGCTGAAGAGCCCGACCACCGCCGCCCGCCGCTCGGGCGGCGTGGTGTCGGTCACCAGCGCGGCGAGGCCGGGATAGAGGAAGCCGTGAGCGCCGCCGGAGAGCAGCCCGGCCACGAACAGCGACGGCAGCACGGGCGTCGCGCTCGTGCGCAGCACCAGCAGGCCGACGGCGGCGAGCAGCGCGGTGGACAAGGCCTGCACGAACATGGACGGCACGATCACGGCCCGGCGGCCGCGCGTGTCGATGAGCCGCCCGCCGGTCACGCGCACCGCGATGGCCGCCAGCGCGTAGGCCGTGTAGAAGAGCGAGAGCGTCCGCACGCCGAGGTCCTCGGCGAAGGTCGGCAGGAAGGCGAAGATCGTGCCCGAGCCGAGCCCGAAGAACGTCGTCACCAGCATGTGCAGGTGCAGCAGGTCCTCCATCGCCGCCCGCACCGCGCCGGGCGCCAGCCGTAGCGGCAGCGCGCGGTCGTGGGCGGCCTCGCGCAGCGGCCATACGAGGCTTCCCGTGACGGCCGCCATGGTCGCCGACAGGGCGAACAGCGCGCGGAAGCCGGCGGTGCGGATGATCCACTCGCCGAGCAGCGGCGCGAACGCCGTGGCCACGAAGCCCGACACGCCGTAGATGCCGAGGGCCCACCCGCGGCGGGCCGGCGGCGTGAGATCCACGACGTAGGAGAAGCTGGCCACGAAGAACATCGAGAAGCCCACGCCCTGCAGCGCGCGCACGAGCGCGAGCAGCGGCACGCCGCCGGGCAGCGTGGCCAGCAGTGCGGCCAGCAGCGCCAGCGCGACGCCGGCCAGCATGAACGGCCGGCGCCCGATCACGTCGATCCAGGGACCGATCAGCGTCTGGCACACGATGCCGACGGCGCTGTAGAGGCCCATGACGAGGCCGATCTCGATCTCGGTGCCGCCGAGCTGCTGGATGTACAGCGGCAGCAGCACGAAGCCGTTGACGCCGCAGCCAAAGAAGAAGTTGGTGACCGTCGCCCGCACGAAGGGCGTGAGGGCTAGAATGGGCGGCACTCCGGTGATTATCGCATGCTGACCGCCGACGTCCTTCGCCGCGCGCTGGACGGCGAGGGCGCCGAGCGGACGCTGACGCTCGATCCCGCCTTCCAGGGCCTGCCCGACACCGCGCACGGCGGCAGTGTGCTGGCCGCCGTCGACCTGGCCGCCGCCGGCGGCGGGCCGCGCCCGCTGCCCGGCC
>DASSLH010000288.1:0-2102 GCA_035689625.1 Candidatus Methylomirabilota bacterium
CGCCGCCAGCGCGCCGAAGGCGTAGGCGCCGGCGGCGGCGGCCGCCAGCCAGCCGGCGAGCGTCACGAGCGCCGGCCTCCCGGCCGCCGGTCGAGCGCGGTCAGGATCCCGCGCAGGATGTCGGCCGGCTCCGGCGGACAGCCGTCCACGAAGACGTCGACGGGCACCACCGCGTCCACGCTGCCCACCACGCCGTAGCCGCCGCGGAACACGCCGCAGGTGCGCGCGCAGTCGCCGACGGCCACGACCAGCTTGGGATCGGGCGTGGCCTCCCACGTCTTGCGCAGCGGCACCTCCATGTTGCGCGTCACCGGCCCCGTGACGAGCAGCAGGTCGGCGTGGCGCGGCGAGGCCACGAAGTGGATGCCGAAACGCTCGCTGTCGTACACCGGCGACATGAGGCCAGAGATCTCCAGCTCGCAGCCGTTGCAGGAGCCGGCGTCCACCTCCCGGATGGCCAGCGCCCGGCCGAACAGCGCGCGCGTGCGGGCCTCGACCTGGCGGGCCAGCGTCACCACGGCGGCGTCGCCCTCGGCGAGCGGCTCGGTGACGAGCCCCGTCTTGAAGATCTTGGAGAAGAGCAGCACTACCGGGACCGCTGCTCGCGCGCCAGCTCGCGCAGCATGCTGCGGGTGCCGATCAGCTGGTTGTTGAAGATGCGGCGGGCCGCGGCCAGCAGCGCGCGGATCTCGGGATCGCCGAGGGCGTAGTAGACGGTGGTGCCGTCCTTGCGGGCCCGCACGATGTTCTTGGCCCGCAGCACGGCCAGCTGCTGGGAGACGACCGGCTGCTCGGCGTCGAGCGCGCGCTGGAGCTCCAGCACGCTGCGCTCGCCGCCGCTCAGCAGCTCGAGGATGCCGATGCGCAGCGGATGGGCGAGCGCCTTGAAGAACTCGGCCTTGAAGGCCCGCAGCGCGCCGGAGCCCACCGTGGACACCACATTGCATATATATCAATATTCATATCCCTGAATCAAGCCGCCGCGGCGGCCTCAGCCGGCCAGGCGCGGCGCGACGTCGGCGGCCAGCCGCTCGAGCTGCTCCAGCTCGTCGAAGACCGGGTTGAGCAGAAGGAAACTGGCGCCGGCGTCGGTCACCGCGCGCAGGCCCGTGGCGCAGGTCTCCGCGTCGCCCCACACCGCGACCTCCTCGGCCAGCGCCGGCCGGCCGTAGAACGCGCCGAACCACTCGGCCAGGCGCCGGCCGGCGCGCTCGCGGTCGCGATCGATCGCGAGGTACACGCGCTTGCCGATCGGAAACGGGCGCGGCGAGCCGGCCCGCAGCTCGCGCAACGTCCTCACCTGCCCGGCGAACGCGGCGGTCGAGGCGGCGCCGGCGCCGATGAAGCCGTCGCCCAGCTCGACCGCGCGGCGCAGCGCGCGCGGGTCGTGGCCGCCGAACCAGAGCGGCGGGTGCGGCTGCTGCACGGGCTTGGGCTCCATCGAGGCGTTCTCGAGCCGGAAGAACTCGCCGGCCATCGTCACCCGCGGCTCGGTCCACAGCCGCTTCATCACGCGCAGCCCCTCGGCGAAGCGCGCCGCCCGCCGGTCGGCGCGCAGGCCGTAGGCGGGATAGATCCGCGGGTTGCCGCCGAGGCCGACGCCGACGACGAGGCGCCCGTGGCTGAGCTGATCGAGCGTGGCGACGCTCTTGGCCACGTGCACCGGGTCGCGCAGCGCGGTGAGCAGGACGGCGGCGCCCAGCCGCAGGCGGTCCGTGATGGCGGCGGCGTAGGCGAGCAGCTCGACGGGCTCCAGGCTGGACGCCGAGCCCAGCACCTGCTCGACGACCCAGGCGCTGTCGAAGCCCAGCGTCTCGGCGCGCGCCAGGAAGCGCCTGATGCGCTGCGTGTCCACCGGCTCCTGCACGAACGTCTGGGGGATCGCGACTGCGAGCCTCACGCCTGCGTTCACGGCGTCCTCCCTCGGCGATGGTCGAGCGTCGCGCAGGACTATACGCGCAACGACAACGCCCAGCCGCCCGACGTCCGCTCGCAGTAGCCGCCGTCCTGCCGGCCGCGACAGCGGTGATATAGTTCTCACCGCGGTCGAAGCTCCACCCCAGGAGATTTCCATGAGCGCAGTCAAGGACCTCATCGCCCAG
>DASSLH010000289.1:0-2873 GCA_035689625.1 Candidatus Methylomirabilota bacterium
CGAGCGCGGTGTCCATGGTATTCTCCGCCGGTGAACCGGGTTCGCTGCACGACCACCCGTCCGCCGCGAGTCTACACCAGGCGCGCCGCGCTCATCGCGCTGCTGCTCCTCGTCACCGCCGGCCTGGCCGGCGCCGAGCCGGTCGTCGAGCTGACCGCGGAGCCGGAGATGATCAAGGGCCCGCGCGAGGCGCCGGTGACGATCGTGGAGTTCTCCGACTACCAGTGACCGTTCTGCCGAGACGTCCAGCGGTCGCTGGACCAGGTCTTCAAGGAGTACCCGGGCCGCGTGCGGCTGGTCTTCAAGGATCTGCCCCTGCCGCGCCACGACCTGGCCCGCGGCGCCCACGAGGCGGCCCGCTGCGCCGGCGCGCTCGGCCGCTACTGGCCGTATCACGACCGGCTGTTCGCCAACCAGCCGCGCTTCGAGCGTGACGACCTGATCGGCTACGCCGAGGACGTCGGGCTGCCGCGCGAGGCGTTCACGACGTGCGTGGACGAGCATCGCTTCGCCGCCGCGGTGGAGGCCGACGTCAAGCAGGCGCGCGCCATCGGCGTGCGCTCGACCCCGAGCTTCCTCATCAACTACCGGCCGGTGCAGGGCGCGCTGCCGATCGAGGACTTCCGCCGCCTGATCGACGAAGCGCTGCGGGACGCGCGCTGATGGCGTTCGTCCCCGTCGCGCGCGCCAGCGACATCCCCGTCGGCCAGGGCGCCTACGTGGACTGCGCCGGCGTGGGCGTGGCGATCTTCAACGCCGGCAACGGCCGGTTCCACGCCACCGGCCCCACCTGCCCGCACGAGGACGGCCCGCTCAGCGAGGGCTGGCTGGAAGCCGGCGCCGTCGTGTGCCCGTGGCACGGCTTCGACTTCGACCTCGTGACCGGCCAGTGCCGCGTCGAGCCCGACCTGTCCATCCCGGTGTATCCCGCGCGCGTGCGCGGTGAGGTGGTAGAAGTCGACCTCCCGTGACCGCGGTGTTACGCTGACAACTGCTCGCCGCCGGTGACCGGCACGGATCTTGTAGCCATCGTTTCGCGAGGGTTTGTCGTGGGAGAACGCGCGGTCAAACACGTACGAAAGTTCCTGGGCCAGCGTCTGCGAGCGCTGCGCAAGCAACGGGGCCTCAGCCAGGAGCGCCTCGGCGAGCGCGCCAGCCTCAGCGGCAAGTTCATCGGCGAGGTCGAGCGCGGCGAGAAGTCGATCTCGATCGACAGCCTCTATCACGTGGCCGTCGCCCTCGACGTCCCGCTGCGCGACCTCACCGACGTGCGCGCCAACCGCCACGCCGCCGTGCCCGACGAGGACGCCGAGAAGATCTTCGCGCTGGTGAGCAACCGCCGACGCCCCGAGGACATCCGGCGCGCCTACAAGGTGCTCCAGGCGATGTTCAGCCGGGCGAGCTGAAAGGCTTTCCCCCGCTCGCCGTCCTGCCGTAAGCTGCCGGGGTGGACGCCCTCGTCTCGCTCGTCTGGCAGGACGGCAAGCTGCTCGGCATCGCCTGGAGCGCCTGGAAGGTCGTCGGCTGGCTGGGCAACGCCGTCTTCTTCTCGCGCTTCTTCGTGCAGTGGTACGCGACCGAGAAGCACAAGCAGGTCGTGGTGCCGACGGCGTTCTGGTGGCTCAGCCTGCTGGGTTCGCTGCTGCTGCTGGCCTACTCGCTGCGCCAGCGCGACTCGGTCTTCATCTTCGCCTACCTGTTCACGTGGATTCCGTACATCCGCAACCTCGTCATCCAGCGCCGCCACGCCGACGCGCACGTGGCGTGCCGGAGCTGCGGCGTGGCCTGCGCGCCGCACTCGAATTTCTGCGCGACGTGCGGCGCGGCGCTCGCCGACGCGGAGGCGAAGGCGGCGCGGTGAGCGCGGTGATACAATCCGAGACGATCAGCGCCCGTTCGCGCCATTCGAGGAGACCATCGTGAGCCAGCCGATCAACTGGGCCCAGGTGCAGACGCGTCCGTCCCTCATGATTCCCGGCCCCACCGAGCTGCCGTGGCCGGTGATCCAGGCGCTCAACCAGCCGCCGACGATCCAGTACGACCGCGGCTTCGACGAGACGGTGCTGGAGCCGACGACGCTGGCGCTGCGCGACGTGTTCCAGACACGCCACGAGGTCATCATCATGCCGGGCTCCGGGCGCACGGCGCTGGAGGCGGGTGCGCTGTCGGTGATCGAGCCCGGCGACCGCGTGCTGGTGGTCGGCGCCGGCCAGTTCGGCATTCTGATGCGCGAGATCATGAACCGCGTCGGCGCCGACTGGACGGAGTTCCCCGTCGAGTGGGGCGCGCGGCTGGACCTCGATCGGCTGGCGCGCGAGGCGGAGCGGCTGCGGCCCAAGGCCATCACGCTGGTGCACAACGAGACCTCGACCGGCACGACGTACCCGGCCGCCGAGGTCGGCAAGATCGCCCGGGCCAGCGGCGCGCTGTTCATGCTCGACACGGTGTCGTCCATCGCCGGCATCGACGTGCGCACCGACGAGTGGGGCGTGGACCTCAACATGACCGGCTCCCAGAAGTGCCTGGCGGCGCCGCTGGGCCTGTCGCTGGTCTCGGTGAGCCCGCGTGCGTGGGAGGCGATGGAGCGGCGCAAGAGCAAGGCGCACTCCTACGCCTACGACCTGCTGCGCTGGAAGGAGTGGTGGATCCCGGTCTCGCGCGGCGGCAAGGTGGCCGACGGCTCGCCGCGCCGCCAGCCGGTGTCGATCCCCACGCACCTGACCGAGGCGATGCGCGTGGCCGTGCGGCTGATCCTCGAGGAGGGCCTGCCGCAGCGCTTCCGGCGCCACGCCGTCGCCGCCGCCGCGCTGCGCGCCGGCGCCGCCGCCATGGGCCTGGAGATGTTCGCCGACCCCTCGATCCTGTCCAACACC
>DASSLH010000290.1:0-5102 GCA_035689625.1 Candidatus Methylomirabilota bacterium
CTCGGCCGTGCCAAGCTCCTGCAGACGAACCCCGAGGGGCACCAGGTGCTCGTGCGCATCGTGGGGCCGGGCGACATGTTCGGCGGCGTCGCGATCGCCGGCGACGCGGTGTACCCGGCCACGGCCGAGGCGCTGGAGGCCTGCGAGGCGATGGCGTGGTCCACCGAGACGCTGACGCGCCTGATGGGGCGCTTCCCGCGGCTCGCCATCAACGCGCTGCGCGTGCTCTCCGACCGGATGCGCGAGCTGCAGGAGCGCTACCAGGAGCTGGCGAGCACGCGCGTCGAGCAGCGCGTGGCGCACGCGGTGCTGCGCCTGGCCCACCAGCTCGGGCGCCCGGAGCGCGGCGGCGTCCTGATCGACATGGCGCTGTCCCGGCAGGACCTGGCCGAGCTCACCGGCACGACGCTCTACACCGTGAGCCGCATCCTCAGCGCCTGGCAGGCCGAGGGGCTGGTGGAGGCCGGCCGGACGCGGCTGCTCATCCGCGAGGGCCACCGGCTGGTCGCCGTGGCCGAGGACCTGCCGCTTGCGCCAGCGCAACGACGGCGCCCGGCCGGCCTGCGAGACTGACCCCATGGGCGAGCGTACGATCTCCATGGCGATGACGGTCGAGGAGGCGGTCGGCGAGTGGCCGGCGCTCGCGCCGGTCTTCGTCCGCCTGGGCATGGCCTGCGTCGGCTGCGCGATGGCACGGTTCGAGAGCCTGGCCGACGTGGCGAAGATCTACGGCGTGCGGCCCCAGCGGTTGCGTCGCGCGCTGCAGGCGGCGATCAGGACGCGCCGGCGTGGTGCTCCTGCTCGAGGGCCGGCGGCGCCAGGAAGGTCGAGCCGGCGTAATCGCTCCGCACGGCGCGCACGCCGGCCAGCGCCGAGCGCAGGGGGGCCGGCGAGCGCTCCAGCAGCGAGGTGATGGCGGCGCCCACGAGCACCCCGGTGACGTACCAGGCGAAGGCCAGGCGGGTGGCGGCGGTCTTCGGCAGGTGCTTCTGATAGAGGAAGCCCCAGGAGGCGATCATCGCCTCCTCCGGCCGCGCGGCCGGGCGGGGGGCGCGGTTGTGGACGATGTGCGCGTCGGTCGCGATGGCCAGCCGCGCGCCGGCCCGCGTGAGCGACCAGCAGAGGTCGATATCCTCGCCGATCGAGGCGCCGCGGTAGCGGCCGTCGTGCCGCAGGTCCTGCAGCACGGCCCGGCGGAAGGACATCATCGCGCCGGTGAACATCCGCACCGGCAGCCGGGCCGGCCGCGGCTGGCGCCGCCAGTACCAGTAGATCGGCTGGCGCTCGTCGTGGAACGGGCCGCGGCAGAAGATCCAGCGGTGCAGCCGCCGCAGCACGTTGGGCACCGCGTAGTTCGTGATGAGCGGCGCCAGGCCGGCACACTCCGCCGCCAGCCGGTAGTGCGTGAGCAGGCGCTCCAGCACGGTTGCCTCGGCCAGCACGTCGTCGTCCCAGCACACGATCACGTCGCCGCTGGCGCGATCGAAGCCCACGTTACGGGCGGCGGCGGCGCCGGGGATCGAGCGATCGAGCACGTAGACGAGCCGGGGGCGCCGCGCGGCCGGCTGGGCGGCCAGCAGGGCGCTCACCCGCGTGCGGCCGGCGTTGTCGTCGCTCTGGTCCACGACGATCAGCTCGTCGGCCATCGCGGTCTGGGCCAGCAGCGAGCGCACCGCCTCGGCCAGCAGCGGCGCGCGGTTCTTGGTCGGCATCACCACCGAGACACTCAGCGGACCGCCGTCGCCCGGCGCCGGCGTGCGGGTCGACGCGCCGCTCATACCGCCGCCCGCTCCCGGTCCGCGCGCGTCGCGAACCACTCCCACGTCCGGCGCAGCCCGTGCGCGAGATCCACGTCGGGCGTCCAGCCGAGCGTGTCGCGGGCGCCGGCGGGATCGAGGATGCTGCGCACGAGGTCGCCGGCGCGGACGGGCTCGTGATACGGGCTGACGCTGGGGCGGGCGATCGCCGCCAGCTCGCGCCAGAGCGTGTTGACGCTGGTGCCGCGCCCGGTGCCGATGTTGAGCACGACCGGGTCGGCGCCGGTCAGCGTCAGCGCGCAGGCCGCGCGGTTGGCGCGGGCGACGTCGCCGACGTAGACGAAGTCACGCACCTGCTCGCCGTCGCCGAAGATGGTCGGCGTCAGCCCGGCCAGGATGCGCTGGATGAAGATCGCCACGACGCCGGCCTCGCCGTGCGGGTCCTGGCGGGGGCCGTAGACGTTGGCGTAGCGGAGCACGACCGCCTCCAGCCCTCCCGCGAGCGCGTAGCTGTCCAGGTAGTGCTCGACGGCCAGCTTGGCGACGGCGTAGGGGCTGCGCGGCCGGCAGGCGTGGCCCTCGGTGGCCGGCGCCCCGCTGACCTCGCCGTAGATGGCGCCGCCGGTCGAGGCGAAGATCACGCGGCGCGCGCCGTGGCGCCGGGCCGCCTCCAGCACGTTGAGGGAGCCGAGGACGTTGATCTCGGCGTCCAGCCGCGGCTCGTCGACGGAGCGCCGCACGCTGACCTGGGCAGCGTGATGGCTGACGATCTCCGGCCGCTCGGCGGCGAAGACCTCGTCCAGCCCGTCCCCGCGCACGTCCACCCGGTACAGCCGCGCCCGCCGGTCGACGTTGTCGGCGGAGCCCGCGCTCAGGTCGTCCACGACCGCGACGTCGTGGCCCTCGGCCAGCAGGCCGTCCACGACGTGCGATCCGATGAATCCCGCGCCCCCGGTGACCAAGACTCGCATGGTCCGCTCCTCACGCGGTGGTGGCGCCGGAGGCCCGCGCGGCCAGCCGGCGCGTCGATGTGGTGATGAAGGTCCACTCGCGCGGGCCCAGCAGCCGGGTCGGCAGGCAGGCGAGCGCGAAGACGGTGAAGCCGGCGGCGCCGGCGACGACGAGGCGCATGAGCTCGTGGGAGTCGCCGGCGATCAGGTCGGTCACCAGCAGGGTCAGCGCGCCGGCGGCGGCCAGCTTGGCGAAGTCCGCCAGGGGCGTGCTCGCGCGATGGGCGCGCGCGAAGCCGATGAACACCCACACGCTGGCAGTCACCTGGGCCGCGGTGTTGGCGATCACCGCGCCGGTGGTCGTCCAGCGCGGGATGAGCGCCGCCGCCAGCGCGATGTTGACGACGGCGGCGACGGCGGTGGCCGTCAGCGCACAGCGCCGGTCGCCGACCGCGCGCAGCGCGGCCCACGTCACCGAGCGCAGCGCCGACAGCAGCGAGACCGCGGCCATGACGCCCATGAGCCGCGCCGCGGGCAGGTACGCTTCGCCGTAGAGCCAGACGATCAGGCCCGGGGCCAGCGCGGCGACGATCGCGGCCAGCGGCACGCCCACCAGGCCCACGTAGCGCAGGGCCATCCGGTAGAGCCGGCGGAACTCCTCGGGATGGCCGCGACCGTGCAGCGTCGAGAAGGCCGGCAGCAGCGCACCGACCACGATCCCGGGGATGATCATGATCCGCGTGGCCAGGCCGAAGGCCAGGCTGTAGAAGGCGATGTCCTCGGAGGAGGCGTAGAGGCCGAGGAAGAAGACCTCCGAGCGGTCCCAGACGATCGCGTCGAGCACGGCGACCACGGACAACGGCAACAGGTACGCGCGCGCCTCGGCCGTCATCGGCGCCACCGGCGCCCGCAGGCTCGCGTGATAGACCTCGTGGGCGCGCCGTCGCTGGATCAGGCATGACACGGTGAGCGTCAGCGCCAGGCCCGAAACCAGGACGAGCAGGTCGGCGCCGTAGAGGATCGCCAGCGCGGCGACGACCAGCTGCAGCGCCATCTTGATCGCGCTGGTGCGGGTGGTGAGGTCGTAGCGCTGGGCGCCCTGCAGCGCGTAGCTGTAGAGGCTCTCCGTCGTCACCAAGAACAGCTGGGCCAGGATGACGAGGAACGCGCCCCGGATGGCGCCGGGCACGAGCCAGAGCACCAGCGGCAGCACGGCGACGACCACGATCGCCGTCGTCAGGGCCTGCCGTCGCATGTAGAGCCGCACCACGCCCCAGGCGTGCTCGTCCTCGTCGCGCGCGAAGGCCTCGGCCGTGTAGCGCACGGTCGCGAAGCCGTAGCCCAGCATCGCCACCGCGGTCAGCGTGCGCTCGAACCACAGCAGGTAGGAGAGGTCGCCCATGAGGGCGGGGCCGAGGCCGCGGGCCAGGATGATGGACATCAGCAGGCCCGAGAGCAGCCCGAGCGCGGTCACCAGGCCGTACCAGAACGTGTTGCGCATCAGCGCGCCGTGGACGTTCATGCGGCGCGCTCCGCCACCGCGCCCGTCGGCGCCCACACCGCCTGGGCGCGGCCGCGCACGAAGCGCAGGAAGCCGGCGACGCCGGCCGCGCTCACGAGGCAGAAGTAGTACGGCAGCGCCAGGCGGCCGAGCCGCCGGCCGGTGCGCTCGCCGAGCCAGCCGGCGGCGACCAGCGCGTAGAAGAGGACCTGCCCGGCGAGCAGCCCGGCGTAGAGCGGCCCGCGTGAGAGCGCGAGCGCGTTGCTCACCAGCGCCACCGCGAGCGCGGGCGCGGTGAGCCAGCGCAGCGCGCGGTGGGAGAGTAGCATCCAGACCGCGCGCCAGCGTCGCGCGGCGACCAGCTTCGGCAGCCAGCGGCGCAGCAGGTGCATGCCCTGGGCGACGATGCGCGCGTGGCGGCGGAACTCCTGGCCGCCGTCGTGCGAGGGCGGCTCGACCGTGTAGGCCGCCGCCTCGAAGCGCGAGACGAAGCCCGCCAGCTCGGCTTGGATCGGATGCAGGAGGTCGTTGACCTCGGCGGCCCGCAGCTCGCGGTAGAGCGAGCGGCGCAGCGCGTAGATCGCGCCGTCGGCGCTGGCCAGGAATCCCAGCGCGCTCTCGCCGGCCTTGAGCAGCGCCTCGTAGCGCACGTAGCCGCTCGAGACCGCGCGGGCGTCGCCGGTGGCGCCCGTGTACAGGCCCTGGCCGCTGACGAGGCCCACGCGCGGGTCGCCGAACGGCGCCGCCAGCCGCGCCAGCGCGTCCGGGGCGAACATCGCATTGGCGTCGGTGAACACGATCACGTCGCCGCGCGCGGCCAGCACTCCGCGGTTGAGCGCCGAGGACTTGCCGGCGCGGGCGGGGCGGCCGGCGTAGGGCGGCCAGCGCGCGCAG
>DASSLH010000291.1:0-4948 GCA_035689625.1 Candidatus Methylomirabilota bacterium
CTGGGCGAGTGGGGCATCCTGGTCGGCGACGACAACCCGATCGCCCGCACGAACGTGGCGCCGCTGCTGGCGCCGCCGCCCGAGCCGTCCCTGTACGCGTTCGCCTACACCGTGGCCGGCAGCACGCTGGCGCCGACGTTCGTGGTGGCGGGCGCCGGCGAGATGCGCGACCGCGCCCGCGGCGCCGAGGGCATCGTGCGCCACGGCGACACCTCGGCGGAGGCGATGCGCGAGAAGGCGCGGTTCGTCATGAACATCATGCAGGAGCGGATGCGCGGGCTCGGCGCCGACTGGACCCGCCTGACGGCGCTCGACGTCTACACCGCCCAGCCGATCCACGGCCTCCTCGAGGACCTGCTGCGCCCAGCCGGGGCCGCGGCGATCCACGGCCTGCGCTGGTTCCCGAGCCGGCCGCCGATCCAGGGCCTGGAGTTCGAGGTGGACCTGCGCGGCGTCACCCGCGAAATAATCGTCTAGCTGTGAAGTCTCACGAGGTCGTCTGCAGGGGGGTTGTCCATCCGGGGAGTCTCATCGAAGCTGGTGGTCGCCAAACACGCCAGATCGATGAGAGGGATCCCCGGATGAACATCCACAAGAATGCCCGGTTGACGCCTCATGGTCGAGCAGAAGTTTGTCGCCAGGTTCTGCAGCTCGGCCGAGCGGCCCGCCGTGTCGGTCGCGAGGCGCGCGTCAGTGAGCGCACGATCCGGAAGTGGGTCGCGCGCGCCCGCGCCGGCGAGCCGCTGACCGATCGCAGCTCCCGGCCGCACTGCAGCCCGCAGGCCACGCCGGCCGCGACGGTGCTGCGGATTGAGGTGTTGCGCCGCCAGCGCCGGACGTGCGCCGAGATCGCCGCGGCCGTCGGCGCCAGCCGCGCCACGGTGGCTCGGATCGTCAGGCGCTGTGGCTGGTCGCGCCTGCACGTGCTGGAGGTGCCCCCGACCTCGCGCCGCTACGAGCGGCCGGCGGCCGGCGAACTGCTGCATCTGGATACCAAAAAGCTCGGCCGGATCATCCGGCCCAGTCATCGAGTGACCGGTGAGCGCCGGGACACCGTGGCGGGAGCGGGTTGGGAGTTTGCGCACATGGCCGTGGATGATCACTCGCGCCTGGCCTTCGGCGAGATCCTGCCCGACGAGCGGCAGGGTACGGCCGTGGGCTTTCTGGGCCGGACGGTGCGGGCGTTGCGGCGCCTGGGCGTCCGCGTGGCCGCGGTGATGACCGATAACGGCTCGTGCTACAAGTCCCATCGCTTCGCCACCGCCTGTCGACGCTTGGGCGTGCGCCATCTGCGGACCCGGCGCTATACGCCGCGCACCAACGGCAAGGTCGAGCGCTTCATCAAGACCGCCCTGCTCGAGTGGGCCTATGCGCGTGTCTATCGCCACTCCGACGAACGACGCGCCGCGCTCGGGCCCTGGCTGCATCACTACAACTGGCATCGCCGGCACACGAGCCTCGGCGGCCGGCCCCCGATTACGCGGGTCGTGCCCGCGAACAACCTCGTGAGGTTTCACAGCTAGTCCGTCCAGCCTGCCGCTTGCGCGGGGACCGGGGCGCGCCTATCATCCACTGCCCGGGGCCACGAGCCTGTCACGCGGGAGGACGTCATGGGCATCACCGTCCGCCGGCTGCACCCGCACTTCGCCGCCGAGATCCTGGGCGCGAACCTCCGTGACATCGACGAGCCGACATTCGGCGCCGTCCGGGCGGCGTTCGAGGAGCACTCCGTGCTGGTCTTCCACGACCAGCACCTCACCGACGACGAGCAGATCGCCTTCACGGAGCGCTTCGGGCCGCTGGAGGAGACGACGCGCAGCATCGCCCAGAACACGCGGGTGGCGCCGCAGATCGCCGATCTCTCCAACGTGGACGCCGAGGGCAACACGATGCGCGCCGACGACCGGCGCATGCTCTACCACAAGGGCAACCAGCTCTGGCACAGCGACTCCTCCTTCAAGCCGGTGCCGGCCATGGCCTCGCTGCTGTCGGCGCGTGAGGCGCCGCCGGAGGGCGGCCAGACGCAGTACGCGAGCCTGCGGGCGGCGTGGAACGCGCTGCCGCTGACGCTGCAGCAGCGCCTGGCCGACATGGTCGCCGTGCACTCGTTCGCGTACTCGCGCGGCCTCATCGCGCCCGGCCTGTTGCTGCTCGAGCAGGAGGCGGCGCTGCCGCCCGTCAAGCAGCGGCTCGTGCGCGAGAACCCGGTGAACGGCCGCAAGGCCCTGTTCCTCGGCTCCCACGCCGCCTACATCGTCGGCATGCCGGTGGAGGAAGGGCGCACGCTCCTGCGCGAGCTCCTCGAGCACGCCACCCGGCCGCAGTTCGTCTACGAGCACCGCTGGCGCGTGGGCGACTGCGTGATGTGGGACAACCGCGCGGTCCTGCACCGCGGCCGCGAATGGGACACCCGGCGCTATCGCCGCGTGATGCATCGCACGACGGTGGCCGGCGACGGCCCCACCGTGCCCGATCCGGTCGTCAGCGCCGCGTGACCTGGCTCACCGGCGAGCGCGATCCCCGCCCGGCCGGTGACCGCCTCGCCGCGCTGTGGACGCGCCCCGGCATCGTGCGCCTGCCCGGCGCCCACACGCCGCTGGCCGCGCTGCTGGCGCGCCGGGCCGGCTTCGAGGCGCTCTACCTCTCCGGCGCCGCCGTCTCCGCCAGCCTCGCGCTGCCCGACCTCGGCGTGCTCACGCTCGAGGAGCTCACGTTCTTCACGCGCGCCATCTGCCGGGCGGTGGACGTGCCGCTGCTGGTGGACGGCGACACCGGCTACGGCGAGGCGCTCAACGTCATGCGCCTGGTCCGCGAGCTGGAGGACGCCGGCGCGGCCGCCGTGCAGCTCGAGGACCAGGTGCTGCCCAAGAAGTGCGGTCACCTCTCCGACAAGCGCCTGGCCTCGCCCGACGACATGGCGCGCAAGGTCGCCGCCGCCGTGCGCGCGGCCCGTCACCTGCGCGTCGTCGCCCGCACCGACGCGCTCGCGTCCGAGGGGCTGGCGGCCGCCATCGCCCGCGCGCGGCTCTACGTCGAGGCCGGGGCCCACGCGATCTTCCCCGAGGCGCTGCGCAGTGTGGACGAGATCCGCGCGTTCGCCGAGGCGGTGAAGGCGCCGCTGCTCGCCAACATGACGGAGTTCGGCCGGACGCCGCTGCTGCCGGCCGACGAGCTGGCGCGGCTGGGCTACAAGATGGTCATCTGGCCGGTGACCGCGCTTCGCGTGGCCGCGCGGGCGATGGAAGAGACCTACGGCACGCTCGCGCGCCGAGGCACGCAGGACGTCCTCCTCGACCGCATGCAGTCGCGCCAGGAGCTGTACGAGGTCATCCACTACCACGACTACGAGGCCCTCGACGCCACCATCGCGCGCAGCGTCCTGCCCGGCGCGTGACTGACGAGTACGTGCACGGCTACTCGGGCGGCGAGCAGGTCCGCCTCGTCGACCAGGCCACGACGCTGGCCGAGCTGCTGCACGCCGACACCGGCTACCCGGCCGGCAGTCTCGTGCTCGAGGCCGGGTGCGGCGTCGGCGCCCAGACCATCACGCTGTCCGAGCGCAGTCCCGGCGCGACGATCGTCTCCCTCGACGTCGCGGCCGCCTCGCTGGCCGCCGCCGGCCGCCGCGCACGCGCGGTCGGCGTGGACAACGTCGTCTTCGCGCAGGCGGACCTCTATGCGCCGCCGTTTCGCCCGGAGACCTTCGACCACGTCTTCGTCTGCTTCGTCCTCGAGCATCTGCCCCGGGTGAGCGAGGCGCTGGCGGGCCTGACGCGGCTGCTGAAGCCGGGCGGCACGCTGACGGTGATCGAGGGCGACCATGGTTCCGCCTACTTCCATCCCGACAGCGCCGACGCCCGGCGCGCGATCCAGTGTCTCATCGACCTGCAGGCCCAGGCCGGCGGCGACTCGCTGATCGGCCGCTCGCTCTACCCGAGGCTGGTCGCGGCCGGCCTGCGCGACGTGCGCGTCTCGCCCCGTGTCGTGTACGCGGACGCCAGCCGGCCGCAGCTCGTGGACGGCTTCACGCGGCGGACGTTCACGGCGATGGTGGAGGGCGTCGGCGAGCGCGCCCTCGCTGCCGCCCTGATCGACGAGGCGACTTGGCGGCGCGGAATCCGCGATCTCCACCGCACGGCCGAGGCCGACGGCACCTTCTCGTACACCTTCTTCAAGGGCGTGGCCCGCAAGCCAGCCGGAGGGGGACACCCTCGTGACTGAGTACGGACGCGAGAGTCTCTGGCGCGACACCGCGAGCGCCGACGCGCAGCGGGCCCGCGACCTCGCCGGGCGCCTGGAGCAGCGCGCGAAGGCGCCCGACGAGATCGCCGCGCGCGAGGCCTACCTCGCGCTGCTCGAGATCGCCGCCGGCGAGCACGTCCTCGACGTCGGCTGCGGCAGCGGCGCGGTCACCCGCGAGATCGCCCGCCGCGTGGGCCGCCAGGGCCGCGCGGTCGGCGTCGATCCCGGCCCCGGCCTGCTCGAGGTCGCCCGCGAGCTGGCCCGCGAGGCCGGTCTCGACGATCGCCTGGAGTTCCGCGCGGGCACCGTGCACACGCTGCCGTTCGACGACCGCACGTTCGACGCCGTCGTCTGCGTGACGGTGCTCGCGCACGTCCCGGGGGGCGACACCGCGATTCCCGAGCTGGCGCGGGTGCTGCGGCCGGGCGGCCGGCTCGGCGTCTTCGATCTCGACACCGACATGACGAGCTTCACGCACCCCGATCGCGCGCTCACCCGCCGCATCGTCGCCGCGGCCTCCGACGCCACCGCCGTCAACGGCTGGCTGGGCCGGCAGCTGCCGTCGCTGTTCCACCGCGCCGGCCTGGTGGACGTCCGCGCGCGCGGATTCTTCCCGATCGAGACGGAGCTGAAGAGCTTCTACGGCCGCATGGCCGATCGCTGCGCCGAGGTGGCGGTCAAGGTCGGCGCCATCACCGGCGCCGAG
>DASSLH010000292.1:0-2922 GCA_035689625.1 Candidatus Methylomirabilota bacterium
GCGGCGTTGTAGATGGTGTCGATGACCTGGGCGGCGGTGCGGATGCCGTGCGTCGTCGCCAGGCGCAGGGCGGCGCGGTGCTCGAGCGTCAGCGCGTTGGCGACGGCGGCGATCCAGGCCTCGCGCACGGCCTCGAAGAGGAACGCGCGGCCGGAGCGCAGCAGGGCCTCGGCATTGCCGGCGGCTACCTGGGTCATGGATTGATCGCGCAGCAGCTGCGTCATCGCGCGCGGGGTCTTGGCGCCGGCCAGCTCGTAGAACGCCGTCAGCGACGAGCGCGCCATGCCGAGCGCGACGGCGGCGTCGCCGGAGGCGAACTCGAGCGTGCGCGGGATGCGGTAGAGCGGCCCGTCCTCGTAGAGCGGCGCGGTGGCCGAGAGCACCGTGCGCTCGGCGGGGACGAAGACGTCGCGCACCTGGAAGTGATGGGTGCCGGTGCCGCGCATGCCGCGCACCTTCCACGTGTCGAGGATCTCGGCCTCGGCGATCGGCACGAAGAAGTAGCGCGGCTCCATCTGGCCGCTGGGCTCGCGGGTCTGGCCGTGGACGGCGATCCACGAGGCGTGACGGCAGCCGGTGCTGAAGCCCTGCCGGCCGGTCACGCGATAGCCGCCGGGGACGACCGTCACCTCCGCCGTGGCGGCCGGCGTGTTGGCGATGACGGCGCGCGGCGTGTCGATCCAGAGTTTGCGCGCCATCGCGTGCGGCATGCGCGCGGCGTAGGTCGCGTAGATCGCGCCCTGGTTGACGCACCAGGCGGTGCTGGCGTCGGCTCGGCCCAGCTCCTCGATGACCTCGACGTAGGTCGGCAGGTCGAGCTCGGCGCCGCCGAGCGAGCGCGGCACCGCCAGGTGGAACATGCCGGCGTCGGCGAGCGCCTCGAACAGCGGGCGCGGCAGCTCGCGCAGCGCGTCCACCTGGTCGGCGCAGGCCTGGATCTGGGGGACGAGCTTGCGGGCCGTCTCCAGCGGCGAGGAGCCGTGCGCCATCTACTGGATGACCGAGTGCGGCGTGGCCACGATGCGCGTGACCTTGATCTGCTCGCGGTCGATCAGCGTGCCCACGCGCGGCGAGATCTCGTTCTTCCAGTAGTCGCTCTGGTAGACGAGGTCGTAGAGCCGCTTGCGCTCGCCCTCGTTCTCGAACCGCCGGATCCACACGTGCACGCTCGGATCGTCCTCGCCGACGAAGGAGCCGAGGATGACCATGCCCATCTTGACCTGGAAGGGGATGATCTCCTCCTCCATGCACTTGACCCACTCCTGCTGCTTGCCGGGACGCACGTGGTACTGCCGCAGCTCGAAGAACATGGTGGCCTCCGTGGCGATGACGACCGAGTGTATCATCTGGCGCCATGACCCACGCCCTCTGCGGATGCTGCGTCGCCTCCCCCGTCGCGCTGGCCGCGCAACCGACTCACCGCCGCGGCGCGCCGCCGGCCGCCCACGGTCGCGTCGACCGGCGCCCGCAGCCAATGGCCGCGACCGGCGTGAGCGGCTATTCCCCGCCCCCACCCGCCGTGAGCCCGATCAAGGGGCTGATCGACTTCCACACGCACGCCGCGCCCGACGTGTTCGGCCGCGCGGTGGACGACGACGAGCTGGCCTCGCTGGCCGCCGCGCGCGGGATGGAGGCGGTCGTGTTCAAGAACCACGTCACGGCCACCGCCGACCGCGCCTGGCTGGCGCGCAAGCACGTGCCGGGCGTGAAGGTCTTCGGCGGCGTCGTGCTCAATCACGGCGTGGGCGGGCTCACCGCGCAGGCCGTGGAGTGGATGTGGCGCATGCAGGGCGGCCACGGCCGCGTCGTGTGGTTCCCGACGTTCGACAACGACAACCACGTGAAGCGTCGCTCCACCGCCGCCTCCGGCATCAGCGTGGTGGGCGACGACGGCGCGCCGACGCCGGCCGTGCGCGAGATCCTCAAGATCTGCGCGCGCCAGCGGCTGGTCGTGCACACCGGCCACTCCTCGGCCGAGCAGGCGCTGGCTCTCATCGCCGCCGCCCGCGAGGAGGGCTGCGAGCGCATCGTCGTCACCCACGCGCAGTTCGACGTCGTCGGCATGACCGAGACGCAGATGAAGAAGGCCGCCGCCATGGGCGCCAAGATGGAGCTCTGCGCGCTGGGCATGTTCCACGGCCCCGACTCGCCGCTTCCGTTCATGCGCGAGTCCCCGCGCGTGCCGGTCAAGGAGACGGCGGCCTGCGTCCGCGCCGTCGGCGCCCAGCACTTCGTGCTCGGCACCGACCTCGGCCAGACCGGCAACCCCACGCCGGCCGACGGGCTTCAGATGTTCGTGACCGGCCTCATGGCCGAGGGCATCAGCCGCGAGCAGATCGAGACGATGGGGCGCGAGGTGCCCGGCGCGCTGCTGATGGGCTAGCGATGCGCATCGAGATCATCTGCACGGGCGACGAGGTCCTCACCGGCAAGATCGTCAACAGCAACTTCTCCTACATGAGCCAGAAGCTGGAGGACGTCGGCCTCGACGTCGTGTGGGGCACCACGATCGGCGACGACCGCGAGCGGCTGCTGGCCGCCTTCCTGCTGGCGGCCGGGCGCGCCGACGCGGTGATCGTCAACGGCGGGCTCGGCCCCACAGTGGACGACCTCTCGCAGGAGATCGCCGCCCAGGCGGCCGGCGTCGAGCTGGTGCTGAGCGAGCCGTGGCTCACGCGCATGGAGGACTTCTTCAAGCGCCGCAGCCGCGTGATGCCGCCCAACAACCGCAAGCAGGCGATGCTGCCCTCGACGGCCGAGATCCTCGACAACCCGATCGGCACCGCCTGCGGCTTCGCGCTCGACATCGGTCGCGCGCGCTTCTTCTTCACGCCCGGCGTGCCGCGCGAGATGCGCCGCATGGTCGACGAGCAGGTGATCCCGCGGCTGCTGAAGATCGCCGGCATCAAGGTCGTGACGCGG
>DASSLH010000293.1:0-9104 GCA_035689625.1 Candidatus Methylomirabilota bacterium
CGCTGGCGCGCGTGGGCCTGGAGCCGCCGCCGCTGCCCGGCTTCGAGCAGTGGGGCCCGGTCGAGCGGCGGCCGCTCTCGCACCTGCGCCGCACGATCGCCGACCGGATGGCGCTGGCGGCGACGCTGATCCCCCACGTCAGCCACTTCGACCGCGCCGACATTACCGACCTCGACGCGCTGATCCGCCGCAACCTCGAGGGCGGCCGCGCCGCGGGCGTGACGCTGACGCTCACCGCGTTCCTGCTCAAGGCCGCCGCGCTGGCGCTGCTCGAGCACCCCGACTTCAACGCGAGCCTGGACGCCGCCGCCGGCGAGCTGATCCTCAAGCGCTACGTCCACATCGGCATCGCGGTGGCGACCGAGCGCGGCCTGATCGTGCCGGTCATGCGCGACGTGGACGGCAAGCCGGTGCTCGAGCTGGCGCGCGAGCTGGGCGCGCTGGCCCAGCGCGTGCGCGACGGCAAGGCCACGCTGGACGACCTGCGCGGCGGCACCTTCACGATCACCAACATCGGCGCGCTGGGCGGCACCGGCGCGATCCCGATCATCAACTATCCCGAGGTGGCGATCCTCGGCGTGGCCCGCGCTCGCGAGGAGCCCGTCGTGCGCGAGGGCGCCATCGTGCCGCGGCTGCTGCTGCCGCTGTCGCTGACGTTCGATCACCGTGTGGCCGACGGTGCCGACGGCGCCCGCTTCGCCACTGCCATCGTCCGCCGCCTCGAGCATCCCGACTCCCTCTTGCTAGGCCTCTGACATGGTCATGGGCGACCTCGTGCGCGAGGTGGACGTGGCCGTCGTCGGCGGCGGGCCGGGCGGCTACTCGGCGGCGTTCCGCTGCGCCGAGCTCGGCCTGGAGACGATCGTGGTGGACGCCAACAAGCGCCTCGGCGGAAGCTGCCTGTTCGAGGGCTGCATCCCCTCCAAGGCGCTGCTGCACGTCGCCGGCGTGCTGGGCGAGGTCGAGCGCGCCAAGGAGTTCGGCGTGACGTTCGGCCAGCCGCACGTCGCGCTCGACCCGCTGCGCAAGTGGAAGAGCGAGCGCGTGATCGGCAAGCTCGCCCGCGGCCTGGCCTCGGTGGCGCGCGGCAAGAACGTCGAGGTCATCGGCGGCCACGCGGCGTTCGAGGACGCCCGCAGCCTGCGCGTGACCGGCGACGAGCCCCAGGCCATCCGCTTCAAGCACGCCATCGTCGCCACCGGCTCGGCGCCCGCCCGCCTGCCCGGCCTGGACCTTGCGAGCGAGCGCCTGATGGACTCGACGGCGGCGCTCGAGGTGCCCGACGTGCCGGCGCGGCTGCTGGTCATCGGCGGCGGCTACATCGGGCTCGAGCTGGGCCAGGTCTACGCGGCACTCGGCAGCGAGGTGACCGTCGTCGAGATGCTCGACGGGCTGCTGGCGGGCGCGGACCGCGACCTCGTGCAGCACCTGGCCCGGCGCTGCGAGCGCCTGTTCAAGGCGATCCGGCTGTCGACGCGCGTGAGCGCGCTGCGCGAGAGTGCCGGCGGGCTGGAGGCGCAGCTGGGCGACGGGGCCGCCGAGACGTTCGATCGCGTGCTGGTCGCCGTGGGTCGCCGGCCGCAGTCGCAGGGGCTCGGTCTCGAGGCCACCCGGGCGCGCGTCAGCGAGCGCGGCTTCGTCGAGGTCGACGAGCGCGGCCGCACGGCCGATCCCCACGTGTGGGCCGTCGGCGACGTGACGGGCGAGCCGATGCTCGCTCACCGCGCGATGCGGCAGGGCAAGGTCGTCGCCGAGGCGATCGCCGGCCGCCCGGCCGCCTTCGACAACGTCGTCGTGCCGGCCGTCGTCTTCACCGATCCCGAGGTCGCCTGGTGCGGCCTCACCGAGACCGAGGCTGCGCGTGAGGGTCGCGCGGTGAAGGTCGCGAAGTTCCAGTGGGCGGCCTCCGGCCGCGCCGCCACGCTCGGCCGCAGCGACGGCCTCACGAAGCTGATCGTCGACCCCGACAGCGGCCGCCTGCTCGGCGTCGGCATCGTCGGCCCCGGCGCCGGCGAGCTGATCGCCGAGGGCGCGCTGGCCGTCGAGGCCGCGCTGCTCGCCGAGGACGTCGCGCTGACCATCCACACGCATCCCACGCTGTCCGAAAGTCTCATGGAGGCCGCCGAGACCCTGCTACGATGAGCCTCCGCTCGCCAAGGAGGCCACGCATGCGCCGACCGCTCGCGCTCGCCGTCCTGCTCGCCACCGCCCTCGCCGCCGCCACCGCCGCCGCCCAGACGCCGAAGCCGGGCGGCACGCTGAACATCATGCTGCGCGAGGACACGCCGCAGGGCTTCGCCATCCACGAGACGGCCACGATCTCGACCGTCTGGCCGGCCAGCCCCTGCTTCAACAACCTCGTGTACTTCGATCCGCTCAAGCGGCAGGAGAGCCCGGACACGATCATCGGCGAGCTGGCCGAGAAGTGGTCGTGGCAGGACAACTACCGCAACCTGGTCTTCTTCCTGCGCCGTGACGTGAAATGGCACGACGGCAAGCCGTTCACCTCGCGTGACGTCAAGTTCACGTTCGACATGGTGCGGGAGGCGCCCGCCGCCGAGGGCCGGCTGCGGCTGAACCCGCGCAAGGACTGGTACGCGAACGTCGAGTCGATCGAGACGCCCGACCCCCACACGGTCGTGTTCCACCTCAAGCGGCCGCAGCCCTCGCTGCTCACGCTGCTGGCCTCCGGCTACTCGCCGGTCTATGCCGCCCACGTCCCCCCCGCGCAGTACCGCACCGGCTGCGTCGGCACCGGGCCGTTCAGGCTCAAGGAGTGGCGCCACGGCGAGTCCATCGAGTACGTGAAGAACCCCGACTACTTCGTGAAGGGCCGGCCCTACCTCGACGGCCTGCGCTACATCGTCGTCAAGGAGCGCGGCACCCGCACCGCCGCGCTGCAGGCCGGCCAGCTCGACGCCGCCATGACCGGCGAGACGACGAAGACCGCCGCCGAGCAGCTCAAGGCCGCGGTGCCGAAGCTCGTGGTGACGCCGACGGGGACCAACGTCACCGACAACATCATCATGAACGTGAAGAAACCGCCCTTCGACAATCCCAAGGTGCGGCTGGCGGTGAGCTACGCCATCGACCGCCGTGCGCTCATCCAGGGCGTGCACCAGGGCGGCGCCGTCCCCGGTGCCGGCATGGCGCCCACGCCCTACGGCGTGTGGGGGCTGCTCGAGACGGACCTCGCCGGGCTGCCCGGCTACGGCAAGCCCGCCGACATGAAGGCGCGCGCGAGGAGGCTCATGGCCGAGGCCGGCTTCTCCCCGCAGAACCCGCTGCGCGTCGAGCTCGTCACCCGCGCGATCGCGATCTACGTGGACATGGCCTCGTTCGTCATCAACGAGCTCAAGCAGGTCGGCATCGAGGCGACGCTCAAGCAGGTGGAGACCGCGCAGTGGCATCCCATGGCCACCCGCGGCGACTACCAGATCGGCGCCAACCTCACCGGGCTGGGCCCCGACGATCCCGACGCCAACTTCTACGAGAACTACGGCTGCGGCTCACCGCGCAACTACAGCGGCTACTGCAACGAGCAGATCCAGAAGCTGATCGACGCGCAGTCGGCCGAGCTGGATCCCAAGAAACGGCTGGCGCTGATCTGGACGATCCAGAAGAAACTGGAGGACGACGCCGGCCGGCCGGTGCTCGACTGGCGCCTGGACTACTTCACCGTCTGGCCGCACGTGAAGAACCTCATCCCGCACCAGTCCATCTTCAACTGGGGCCGCATGCAGGAGGTGTGGCGCGCGAGCGAGCCCGTGCGATCATGAGCGCGTGATCATCGGCGTCCCCCGCGAGGTCAAGCCGGGCGAGCAGCGGGTGGCGCTCACGCCCCCCGGCGCCCGGGCGCTGGCCGAGGCCGGGCACCGGGTGATCGTCGAGCGCGGCGCCGGCGCCGGCAGCAGCATCCGCGACGACGAGTACACGCGCGTCGGCGCCGCCATCGCTCCGGTGGACGAGGTCTGGGCGAAGGCCGAGCTGATCCTCAAGGTCAAGGAGCCGCTGCCCGAGGAGTACGGCCGCCTGCGCGGCGGCCAGGTGCTCTTCACCTACCTGCATCTCGCCCCGGCGCCGGATCTCGCCCGCGCGCTGCAGCGCGCCGACGTCATCGCGGTGGCCTACGAAACCGTGCAGCGCGCGGACGGTAGCCTGCCGCTGCTGGCGCCGATGAGCGAGGTCGCCGGCCGGCTCGCCGTGCAGGAGGGCGCGTTCTACCTGGCCAAGGCCCACGGTGGCCGCGGCATCCTGCTGGCCGGCGTACCCGGCGTGCCGCCGGGCAACGTGGTCGTGCTCGGCGCCGGCACCGTCGGCATCAACGCCGCCCGCATCGCGCTCGGCCTCGGCGCCGACGTGTCGATCCTGGACGTCAACCTCGACCGGCTGCGCGCGGTGGACGACCTCTTCCACGGCCGCGTCATCACGCTGATGTCCAACAGCTTCAACATCGACCAGGTGCTGCGGCGCGCCGACCTGCTCGTGGGCGCCGTCCTCATCGCCGGCGCCCGGGCGCCGGTGCTGGTGACCAAGGAAATGGTCGCTACCATGAAGGACGGCGCGGTGATCGTGGACGTCGCCGTGGACCAGGGCGGCAGCGTCGAGACGATCCATCCCACGACGCTGCTCGATCCCACCTACGTCGTCTCCGGTGTCGTGCACTACGGCGTGGCCAACATGCCGGCGCTGGTGCCGCGCACCTCGACCTTCGCGCTCACCAACGCGACGCTGCCCTACGTGCTGGAGCTGGCCGGCCGCGGTCTGGCGGCCGCCGCCCGCCACAATCCCGCGCTGGCCCGCGGCGTCAACGTCTGGCGCGGCCGCACGGTGCACGCCGCGGTGGCCGAGGCGCTGGGCGAAAAGGCCACGCCGCTCGACGCGCTGCTGGGCTGAGCCTCAGCCCGGCCGCGCCCACTCCGCGAACCACTGCAGCAGCGGCCGCAGGCCGCGCGGCGCCAGCGCGCCGGTGAGCAGCAGGCCCACGATCGCGCCGCCCAGGTGCCCTTCGTGGCTCACGCCGCCGCGGTGGCCGCGCAAGATCAGCACGACCGCGATCAGCGCGTAGCCGAGCATGAACAGCGGCCCCGGGATCGGGACCGGCACGAACACGAACGAGATCGACGTCGCGGGATCCAGCACCACGGCCGCCATCACGATCCCGAACACGCTGCCGCTGGCGCCCAGGCAGCGATAGGTCGCGTCGTTGCGGTGCAGCGCGAAGACCACGAGGTCGGAGCCGAGGCCGGAGATCACGTAGAGCAGCAGGAACTTCGCCGCGCCGAGCGCGCTCAGCACCGACTCACCGAACGAGACCAGCGCCAGCATGTTGAAGAGCAGGTGCGGCACGCCCGAGTGCGCGAAGTGCGCCAGCAGCATGCCGCGCAGGTTCCGGCCGCGGGCGACCTGCCAGGGCACGAACAGGAAGCCGGCCCCGCGCCCGGCGCCGAGCGCCCGGAAGGCGGCCAGGCTGACCAGGACGTTGAGCCCGATCAGCGCGAGCAGCACGGGCTTCAGCGCGCGGCGGGATCGCCGGGCGGCAGGACCTCGCGGAACTCCGGCCGCTGCTTCCACTCCGGGACGGGCGGCGTGTGGCCCTCGCCCGGCGCGAACGGCGACTCCTCGACCAGCCGCATCGTGTGGATGTAGCGCGGACAGTTCGGGAAGATCGCCTCCACGTCCACGCGCACCACGAGCTGGGCCCCGGCGAAGCTCGCTCGCAGCGGATCGTCGCGCCGGGCCGAGGCGCGGCCGTTGACGCGCAGCCGGCGCGGCTTCTCGAAGTCGATGAACAGCAGCCCCACGTGCGGGTTGACCAGCACGTTGCCGAGGCTCTTGAACATCCCGTTGCCGTCGTAGGACGGAAACGCCAGCGTCCGCTCGTCCAGCACGCGCACGAAGCCGGGGCGGCCGCCCTTGTACGAGCAGTCGGGACGGCCCTCGGCGTCGGCGGTGGCGAGGAAGAACATCGGCCGGCTCTCGATGAAGCGCCGCTCGGCGTCGGTGAACGCGGTGTGAGCGACGACGTCCACCAGCCGGTCGGCCAGCCGCCGCGTCTCGAACTCGTCCTGCCAGCGCCGCGAGCCGTCGTGGTAGAGCTCGAGGTCGCTCATCGCCTACGAGGGCGCGCCGTCGCCGGCAAGCCGCTGGAGCGGGACGAAGGTGCGCTCGACGAAGGCGCGCGCGCGCCCGGCATCGACGCCGTTGGCCTCCATGCAGGGCGTCGCGTCGGCGAGGATCGCCTCCGGATCGCCGGACAGCGTCCATTTCTTGTAGGTGTCCTCGAACTCGATGCCGAGTCCGCGGGCGAACACCGACAGGTAGTGCTCGATCGCCAGCGGCGCGGCGGCCTCGAAGGCACACAGCAGGCGCTGGCAGCCGTGGTACATCGTGGCCAGCGTGTCGGCGCCGCCGGCATGGGCGCGCGCGATCTCGTCACGCACGAGGTCGTTCCAGGCCTCGGGCCCGACCTCGCGCTGCACGTTCACGGTGCAGATGCGGCCGAAGCGCGGCTGCGGCTCGACGGGCACGAACGTGAGCCCCGGCACCGCCTCCAGCAGGCGGCGGCCGGCGGCGCCCTCGCGCCGGCGCGCCTCGCTCCGCACGTGCGCGTGCAGCGCCACCGTGCGCCGGACCTCCTGCGTGAAGCTCAGCCGCGGCAGCTGCTCGACGAGGAACTCGGCGGCGTGGCGGAACGGGAACGGCAGCGGGTAATGCTGGACCTCGTCGAAGAAGAAGATGCACGACGGGCACCACATCACGACCTCGCGCGGCTGCCAGCGCGACAGCAGCGTCACCGTGCGCCGGGTGAGCGCGGCCGCGTCCTCGGTGTCGCCCTTGGTGTGATGCTGGATGCCGCAGCAGTAGGTGGCGCCGCCGACGGCGACGTAGTCCAGGCCGAGCCGGTCGAAGATCGCGGTAACCGTCTGCACCATGTGCGAGGTGCGGAGCACGTTGCAGCCGAGATAGAGCACGATCTCGTGCCGCTCGCCGGGCGCGGCCGGCGTGAGGCGCCAGCGGCGGTCCTCGGGCCGGCTCAGCATGTCGTGGGTCAGCGCGATCTCGCTGAAGTAGGCGGCGTACTCCTGCTTGTTCTTCATCGCGTCAGCACCGCCCGGGTGGCCTCGATCGCCTCGCGGGCGACCTCGGCGGCGTCACGCTTCCAGGCCGCTTCGTTGGGCGCCTCGTAGGAGGCGAAGCCGGGATAGCCCTTGGCGTCGAGCAGCGCGAAGAACTCGCGGAACGGGAACGAGCCCTGTCCGGGTGGCAGCCGGTCGAGCGCCTTGCCGGGCTCCAGCCCCGTGCGCGGCGGGTCGCTGTACTGCACGTAGGCGATCTCGGCGGGCGCCACGTCCTCCACGTCCCTCAGTGTCGCACCGCTGCGGCCGAGATGGTACGTGTCGAGCAGCAGGCCGCAGCGGCGGTGGCCCGCGCGGCCGAGCACCTCGCGCACGCGGGCCAGCGTGTTGAGCTGCGCGCACTGCGAGTTGAACTCGAGCGCGAGCCGCACGCCGTGCACGGCGGCCAGGTCGCCCACCTCCCGCAGGCTGGCGGCCGCGCGGCCCACGTCGCCGCGGTCCTTGTCCACCGGGCTCATCACCGTGTCGCAGCCGAGCGTGGCCGCCCGGCGGCACTGCTCGTCGAAGACGGCCAGCAGCCGCCGGCGCTCGGCGCCGTCGGCCCACATCCAGCCGAACTCGACGCCGACGCAGGCCACCGGCAGCCGCGCGGCGCGCACGACGTCGAGCACCGAGTCGGCCGGCCGGCCCGACTCCTCGGCGCGCCGGAAGTCGAGCCGTCGCAGCTCGACGCCGTCGAACCCGGCGGCGCGCGCGACGCCGAGCGCGTCGCCCAGCGGCGTGGCGTCGAGCGTCCAGGTGTGCAGCGCCAGCCGCCGGCGCATCAGGCGGCTCCGAGCGCCCGCGCCGCGCGCGTGACGTCGCGCTGGGCAACCCAGAGGATCGCGCCGTAGCGGCCGGCGCCGGCGCAGACCGCGTCCACCGCGGTGACGTTGATCCCGGCGTCGCCCAGCTTCTGCAGCGTCTCGGCGACGGCGCCCGGGCGATCGTCGCCCGCGATGAGGAACGCGCGCTTGGGGCCGGTGAGCTTCCACTTCGCCTTGCGGGCGGCGGCCCGGAACGCGACGCCGTCCTCGGGCACGAAGTCGATCTGGGCGCCGCGGCCGCTCGGGAAGCCGGAGAACGCGAGCAGGTTCACGCCGGCCTGGCGCAGCTCGGCCAGGATCGCGGCGCCCACGCCGGGCTTGCTCGGCGTCGCCATGTAGAAGTAGTCGACGCGGCGGACGGTGTCGGCCATGGGACGGCTCCTTTCCCCGGCGCAGGCCGGCCCGGGTGCGGAGACGTTACCACTTCTGCCGTGCGCGCGCAGGCGATCAGGCGCCCCGGCGGACCTCGCCGTGCAGGATCTCCACGTGGTCCACGACGCGCACCGGGCGGCCCAGGCGCGCCGCCTCGCGCGCGATGGCGCGCACGGCGACGTCGCGGATCTCCGGCGAGGGCACCCAGCCCGTCAGCTCGACGCGGGCGCGGCCGCGCCACGGCAGCCAGACCACCGGTTTCACGCCGGAGCCGGCCAGCGCCGCCTCGCGGGCGAGCGGCTCGGACAGCGCGGCCTGCAGTCGCGCGGCGTCCTCGTCGCGGCGGCTGCGGCGCTCCAGCTCGCGCACGCCCCAGACGACCAGGCCGCCGATGACGACGACGACGGCGATCCCGATGGCCAGCGAGGGCCCGGTGAACCAGTCGGCCATGCCGGTCAGTCGAGCAAGGGATGTGCCTGTTACACTGCCAGCCGTGACCGCCCCCCCGCGCGCGCTCGAAGGCCTGCGCGTCCTCGACCAGACCCAGGTGATGGCGGGGCCGTTCTGCGCGATGTTACTGGCCGACATGGGCGCCGACGTCATCAAGATCGAGCCCCCCGGCGGCGAGACCACGCGCACGATGGGACTCGAGCTGCGGCCCGGCGTGTCGGCGGCGTTCCTGGGCGTGAACCGCAACAAGCGCGGGCTCGTGCTGGACCTCAAGCGGCCGGAGGGCGTGGCGCTGCTCGAGCGTCTGGTGGCGACCGCCGACGTGCTCGTCGAGAAC
>DASSLH010000294.1:0-2898 GCA_035689625.1 Candidatus Methylomirabilota bacterium
GCTGCTGACGCCCGTCGGCGACCTCGCGCGCCGGGCCAGCCGCGCGACGTTGGGCGTGGCCCACGCGCGCGACCTCGTCGGCCTGCGCGCCTGCCTGGCCCCGCTGGAGGCGATCCGCCAGGCGAGCGCGACGCTGGCCCCGCCGCTGCTGGCCGAGGCGCGGGCCGCGCTGGCCGACCTGGCCGATCTGCGCCAGACGCTGCAGGAGGCGCTGGTGGACGAGCCGCCCGCGACGCTGCAGGACGGCGGCATCATCCGCGAGAGCTGGCACGACGGGCTGCGCGCGATCGTCGAGGATGCCGCCGAGGCGCGGCGCTGGATCGCCGGCCTCGAAGAGCGCGAGCGCGCGCGCACCGGCATCAGCAGCCTGCGCGTGCGCTACAACCGCGTGTTCGGTTACGGCATCGAGATCACGCATGCCCAGGCCGCCAAGGTGCCGCCCGAGTACGTCCGCCGCCAGACACTGACCGGCGCCGAGCGCTACGTCACGCCGGAGCTCAAGGACTGCGAGGCCAAGGTGCTGGGCGCCGAGGAGCGTCGCCGCCGCCTCGAGTACGAGCTCTTCGACGCGCTGCGGGGGCGCGTGGCCGCCCGCGCCGCCGACCTGCTCGGCACCGCGCGGGCGCTGGCCGTGCTGGACGTGATCGCCGGCCTCGCCGAGGTCGCGCACGCCCGGGGCCACGTCCGGCCGCTGGTGGAGGCGAGCGCCGCGCTGGAGGTCGTCGAGGGCCGCCACCCGGTGCTGGAGGCGCGCTCGGGGCTCCCGGTGACGCCGAACGACCTGCGCCTGGACGACGAGGCGCGCGTGGTGATCCTGACCGGGCCGAACATGGCCGGCAAGTCGGTCTACCTGCGCCAGACCGGCCATCTCGTCGTCCTCGCCCAGATGGGCGCGTTCGTCCCGGCGCGCTCGGCGCGGATCGGGCTCGTCGATCGCCTCTTCACGCGCGTGGGCGCGCAGGACAACCTCGCCCGCGGCCAGTCCACGTTCCTGGTCGAGATGGTCGAGACGGCGTCGATCCTCAACAACCTCACGCCGCGCAGCCTCGTGCTGCTGGACGAGATCGGCCGCGGCACCTCGACGTTCGACGGCCTGGCCATCGCCTGGGCGGTGGTCGAGGAGCTGCACGATCGCCCGGTGCGGCCCAAGGTGCTCTTCGCCACGCACTTCCACGAGCTGACGCAGCTGGCCGGCCGCCTGGGCGGCGTGCGCAACTTCCACGTCGCCGTGCGCGAGTGGAACGACGAGATCGTGTTCCTGCACAAGGTGCAGCCGGGCGGCACCGACCGCTCGTACGGCGTGCAGGTCGCGCGGCTGGCCGGGCTGCCGCCGGCCGTCATCGCGCGGGCCAAGGCGCTGCTGGGACGCTTCGAGGAGCAGGGGCAGGCGACGACCGACGCCAGCGACGCGCGACAGCTGGGCCTGTTCGCGCCGGCCGCCGACCCGCTCGCCCAGGAGCTGGCCGCGCTGGACCTGGCGCACCTCACGCCGATCGAGGCGCTCAACTGGCTCGCCAAGTGGCAACAGAGACTCGGGCCTGCCTGCCCCCAGACCGGGATTGCGGCGGCAACGCCGCCGCGCGAAGCGCCATGAAGATCCGGCGCCTTCCTGACTCACTCGTCAACAAGATCGCGGCGGGCGAGGTGGTGGAGCGGCCGGCCTCCGCGGTCAAGGAGCTGGTGGAGAACGCGCTGGACGCCGGCGCCCGCGCGATCGCGGTGGACCTGCGCGATGGCGGGGCGGCGCTGCTGCGCGTGAGCGACGACGGCCACGGCATGACGGCCGAGGAGCTGCCGCTGGCGCTCGAGCGTCACGCGACGTCCAAGCTGGCGCGCGACGAGGACCTCGACGCGATCGCCACGCTCGGCTTCCGCGGCGAGGCGCTGGCGGCGATCTGCGCGGTCTCGCGCTTCACGGTCACCAGCCGTGCGCGGGAGGCCGCCGAGGGGCTGCGCCTGGCCGGCGAGGGCGGCGTCGTCAGCCAGCGGCTCGGTGTCCCCGCCGAGGCCGGCACGACCGTCGAGGTGCACGACCTGTTCTTCAACACGCCCGCCCGGCTGAAATTCCTCAAGGCGCCGGCGACCGAGCTGGCGGCCAGCCTGCGCATCGTCGGCCAGCTCGCGCTGGCCCATCCCGAGGTGCAGTTCCGCGTGATCAACGGCGGCCGCGCCGCGCTGACGGCGCCGGCCGCCGCCGACCTGCGCCAGCGCATCGGCGCGCTGTGGGGCTGGCAGACCGCCGAGCGGCTGCTGGCGGTGGACCGCGCCGAGCACGGCGTGGGCGTGAGCGGCTGGGCTAGCCCGCCTGACGTCAGCCGCGGCGGCCGCGACGACATCGTGGTGATCGTCAACGGCCGGCCGGTGCGCGACCCCGCGCTGCTGCAGTCGGTGCTGGCGGCCTATCGCCCGCTGCTGCCGCGCGACCGCTTCCCGCTCGTCGTGCTCGCGCTCACGCTGGCGCCGCGCGACGTGGACGTCAACGTGCATCCGACCAAGGCGTGGGTGCGCTTCCGACAGCCGCGCGTGGTGCAGGAGATGCTGGTCGCCGCGCTGCACCAGGCGCTGCGCGCGCCGGCCGTGGTGCCGACGTTCGCCACCGCCACGCCCGGCGTCGAGGGCGTGCTGCCGGCGCCGCCGGCAGGAGCGCCGGCCGAGCAGGAGGCGCTGTTCCGCGAGACGCTGGCGCCCTACGCGGCCACTCGGTTCGGCCGCGTGCTGGGCCAGGTGCAGGAGACCTTCATCGTGGCGACGACCGACGAGGAGGTGTTCTTCCTCGACCAGCACGTCGTCCACGAGCGCGTGCTCTTCGAGCAGCTGCGCGCCCAGCTCGACGCCGGCCCGCTCGCCTCGCAGGCGCTGCTCTTCCCCGAGAGCCTCGACCTCGGGCCCGCCTCGCGC
>DASSLH010000295.1:0-5030 GCA_035689625.1 Candidatus Methylomirabilota bacterium
GCCACTGGCGACCCGGCCGTCCAGAACCAGCGCGGGCGCTGCTGGGCCACTGAGTCGCGGTAGACCTGCTCGGTGGCGTGCAGCGTGCCGATGGGGTCGTAGCCATAGGCCAGCGCGAGCGCGGCGTTGAGCGTCACGACCGCGGCGGCGCAGCCGGCGGCCAGCAGCGCGGCCAGCGGCGCCAGCGCGGCCCAGCGGCGCGTGCTCATCGGCCGCCGCTCCGCGCGTACACGAGCTCGGTGGCCAGGCGCTGGCCGGCGCGCTCGAGCACGCCGCCGACGTGGTCGCGCGTGAAGTCGCGGTCGCCGGTGAACGAGGCGAGCGGCAGGCGTTCGGGATCGGTGACGTCCTCGCTGGCCTCCCAGAGGACGACGCCGGTGTCGCGGGCGGCCATCTGGGCCCGCACGTCGCAGTACCCCGAGTACAGCTCGGGATCGCCCTCGCGGACGCGGACGAGACCCCAGCCGGTCAGCGTCACGCGGATGATCGCGTCCAGCCGCCGGCGCTCCTCGCCGACGGGCTCGCGCGGCACCACGCGGATCTCGTCGAACTCGATGCTGCCCTGCAGTGCGCGCGCGAAGGCGTCGGCGACGACGTCGCGGGGCGCCATGTCGGAGCCGGGCGCCGTGTCGCTGGCCCGGTCGAGATCGAGCAGCCAGTTGATGCCGCGGTGGACGAGCTCGGCGATCGGCCGGAAGATCGCCAGCGACGAGTTCCACTTCATGATCTCGTCGAACGTGCGGCCCGGCTCGGCGCTGTGCTGCTCCATGGTGAACCTGGCGTCGCCGGAGACGATGACGGCCACCCGGCGCACCGTCTCGAACGGGCGGGCGGCGGGACGCGCAGCGGGGGGCGGAGCGGACGTGGCACAGCCGCTGACGACGAGGAGCACCACCAGGACGGCAGCCACGCGAGACATCACCGGCCCCCCTGATATAGCGTGACGCTGCCCTCGGGGTCAATGCTTTCGCGCGCCATCGCTTGACCCGCGCCCCGGCGCGGTTCACCATCGGGCGCCGGGGGTCGAGGCCATGCACGTCGGCGTCTTCGTCGAGGAGAAGCGCAGGGAGGCCAGCGAGGCCGACGCCTTCCGCGACGTGCTGGACCTGGCCGCTCGCGCCGAGGCCGGCGGCATCGACTGCGTCTGGCTCGGCGAGATCCACTTCAACGCCGCGCGCTCGGTCATCTCGGCCTCGCTGCAGGTGGCCACGGCCATCGCCGCCCGCACGCGCCGGCTGCGCGTCGGCACTGCCGTGCAGGTGCTGCCGCTGCAGCATCCGCTGCGCATCGCCGAGGAGGTCGCCACGGTGGACCACCTCAGCGGCGGGCGCTTCGAGTTCGGCGTCGGCCGCAGCGGCGTGGCGAGCACGTACGACACCTACGGTGTGCCCTACGCCGAGAGCCAGGCGCGCTTCGCGGAGGCGCTGGAGATCATCCGCCTGGCCTGGCGGGGCGAGCCGTTCTCCTACGAGGGGCGCTTCCATCGCGTCCGCGACGCGCGCGTGTCGCCGCAGCCGTTGCAGAAGCCGCACCCGCCGATCCGGATGGCGGTCACCAGCGACGAGACGTTTCCGGCGGCCGGCCGGCTCGGGCTGCCCGTCTTCGTCGGCCTGCGCGTCGCCGAGATCCCCGATCTGCGGCTTCAGCTGGCGACGTACCGCCAGGCCTGGCGCGAGGCCGGCCACGCCGGCGCGCCCAGCGTGTACCTGCGCATGCCGGTCTACGCCTCCACGAGCGACGCGGCCGCCGCCGACGAGGCGCGCGCGAGCCTGACCTACTTTTTCGGCCGCCAGGCCGAGCTGGCGCGCGCCGGCGCCGGGCGCGCCGGCACCAGCAAGCCGGAGCAGCGCCGCGCCCAGGCCGAGCGCATGGCGACGCTCTCGTACGAGGACATCCTCGCCCGCAAGGTCGCGGTCGGCGGCGCCGAGCGCGTGATCGCGCGCCTGGGCGAGATCCGCGCGGCGCTGGGGCTGGACGGCATCATCGCCGAGCTCAATCCCGGCGGCCACATCGCGCCGGCGCTGGAGGCGCGCAGCCTCGAGATCCTCGCCCGCTCCGTCGTGCCGGCGCTGCAGCGCGCGTGCTGACCGCGCTCGTCAGCTCCTTCGTCGTCGTCGCGCTGGCGGAGGTCGGGGACAAGACCCAGCTCATCGCCTTCTCGCTGGGCTCGGGCTATCGGCGCCCGTGGCTGGTGATGCTCGGCATCCTCATCGCGACCACGCTCAATCACGGCCTGGCCTCGTCGCTGGGCGCCTGGGTCGCGACGGTCGTGCCGGAGTCGGTCCTGGCCTGGGCGCTGGGGCTGAGCTTCGTCGCGTTCGGGATCTGGACGCTGTTCCCCGACCAGGCCGAGGAGCCGGCCGCGCGCAAGGGCTGGGGACCGCTGCTCTCGACGATCGTGATCTTCTTCCTGGCCGAGATGGGCGACAAGACGCAGCTGGCGACCGTCGCGCTCGGCGCGCGCTTCGCCGCGCCGCTGGCGGTGACCGCCGGCACCACGCTCGGCATGCTCGTCTCCGACGGCGTGGCGGTCTTCGCCGGCGCCCACGCCTCGCGCTTCGTGCCGATGGTCGCCGTGCGCCGCATCGCCGCCGCGCTGTTCTTCGTCTTCGGCGCGCTGGCGATCGCGCATGCGCTCCACCGGCCGTCGTAATCCTTACATCCGGCGTCTCCCTGGCATCGCCGTTGCTCGATTGAACCCCCTGAACGATCGAAGCCAGACAGGGGGAACTCTCGATGAGGACATTCAGCCGCGCGCTCGTGCTCGCGTCGTTGATCGCCGTCGCCGTCTCGCCGCTGGCCGCCGCGGCGGGCGACGTCGTGATCCAGCCGGGGTCGAACCCGGTGATCATCCAGCAGCAACCGCAGCCGCAGCCCGGCAGCGTCATCGTGCAGCCGGCGCCGAGCGCGTCGGTGGCCACGCCCGCGCCCGTCACCGTGGTGCCGGCGCCCTCGACGACCGTCGTGGTGCCGGGCCAGCCGTGGTGCGCGGGCATCTACGCGCCGGGGCTCGGCACGAACTTCGCTCCCTGCCCCAGCGTGACGGTGCAGACCCGCTGACGGTTCCTGTCCGGTGATGGCGCGGGGTCAGACCCGCGCCATCACCTGCCGCGCGAACTCCTCGGCGAACCGCCACTTGGCGTCCACGCCGGTGGCGAACATCAGCTCCTGCAGCCCCTCGCGCTCGAGCGCCCGGATGCGCTCCACCAGCTCGTCGGCGGTGCCGACCAGGCAGGTGGCGCGCACGAGGTCGGCGTCGATCAGCTCTGCCTCGCCCGGGTGCAGCGCCGTGTAGTGAAACTCGTGGGTGCGGAAGTGCCGGTGCGCCGGGGGTGTCTGCTCGACCAGCGCGCAGTACCGCTTCCAGATGTGGCGCAGGAACGCCGGCGGCTCGCTGCGCCGCTCGCGCACCTCGTCGTAGAAGTAGTAGACGCTGGCCATCACGTTGGGCCCGACGGTGGCGATGACGCGCTCGGAGTCGGCGCGCTCGCCGGGCGCCAGCAGCGCCACGTTCGTGAGCGCGCAGGTGCGGAAGCCGTCCAGCGGGCGGCCGGCCCGGGCGGCGCCGGCCGCCACGCGCGCGAGCGCCTCCGGCACCGGGATGCCGCGCGGCGGGATGGCGAAGACCAGGCCGTCGCCGAACTCGCCGGCCAGCTCCATCGCCTTCGGGCCGAAGCCGGAGACGTAGAGCGGGATCCTCGGCTCCAGGCTCAGGTAGCGCTCGCCGTGCATGAGGATCCTGATCGGCCGCGTCACGCCCTCGTACGTGAAGTCCACGGTCTCGCCCCGCAGCAGCGCGCTGAGCACGCGCAGGTACTCGCGGTAGTCGGCGACCTTCATCGGCCGCTGGCCCATCGTGCGGGTGGCGGTGTTGCCGGTGCCGATGCCCAGATGGATGCGGCCCGGCGCGATCCGGTTGAGCGTGGCGACGGCGGCCACGTGCACCGGCGGAATGCGGGTGCCGCAGATGGCCGTGCCCGGCCCCAGCCTGAGGCGCGTCGTCTGCCGGGCGGCCAGCGCGAGGACCGCGTAGCAGTCGGAGAACAGCATCTGGCTGTCGGTCACCCACACCGAGTCGTAGCCGAGCGTCTCGGCGTGGTTGAAGAAGCCGATCTCGTCCACGTTGGCCATCACGCACACGCCGAAGCGCATGAGGCGCCTAGACGACGCCGTCGGCGCGCAGGCGCGCGATCTCGGCGTCCGAGAGCCCGAGCAGGCCGGACAGGATCTCGTCGGTGTGGCGGCCGATCGCGGGGCCCGCGTGCTCCACCCGCCCCGGCGTCAGCGACAGCTTGGGAACGACGCCCGGCTGCGGCAGCGGGCCCAGCCCCTCGGCGGGCACGTCGAGCAGCATCTCGCGCGCCTGGTAGTGCGGATCGCGGAAGATATCGGCCATGCTCATGATCGGCGAGTGCGGAATGTCCGCGGCTTTCAGCTCGGCGAGCGCCTGCGCGACCGGGCGGGCGGCGAACCAGGCCCCGGCGATCTCCAGGATGACGCCGATGTGCTTCGGTCGTTCCCCGGCCGCCGCGAAGCGTGGATCGCGCGGCAGCTCGGGACGGCCGAGCATCTTGCAGAGCCGCTCGAACAGATGCTGGGCCGGCGCGGTGAAGACGATCCAGTGGCCGTCCTGCGTCTCGAAGGCGCCGCCCGGCCAGCCGGCGTGCTGCAGGCCGCCGCGCTCGCGCACGACCTTCTGGCGGCCGTAGAGCGCGGCGCTGTACTCCATCACCCGGAAGGCCGACTCGTAGAGCGCGGCGTCGATCCACTGCCCTTCGCCGGTGCGATCGCGGTGGCGCAACGCCGCCATGACGCCGAAGGCGGTGAACAGGCCGGTCATGTAGTCGGGATAGACGGGCGTGGGCCGCGCCGGCGGCCGGTCGGCCGGACCGTTGACGTACCAGGTGCCACCGAACGCCGAGCCGATCGCCGCGTAGCCGGGCCCGTCGCGCCGCGGGCCCGTCTGGCCGAAGGCGGTGATGCGCGCCATGACCAGGCGCGGGTTGATGGCGTGCAGCGCCTCCCAGCCG
>DASSLH010000296.1:0-8595 GCA_035689625.1 Candidatus Methylomirabilota bacterium
GGGGGCGACGACGACGCGGACGCCGGCGACCTCCAGCAGGCGCGGCACGCCGGGCGTCAGCTCGTCCAGGCGCACTACACCTCTTCCTTCAGCACGACGGCGCGGTGCAGGCCGGTCATGTACTGCCAGCGCATCTCGGTCGCCTGACGCACGACCTCGATCGCCTCGGCCTGGCGCGGCTCACTCGTGCAGTGGCGCTCGACGATCTGGTAGCCGCGCTCGCCGTGGACCTCGTCGGCCTCGATGTGGATGGCGAAGAACTCGACCTCGTGGTCGGTGAAGCCGTAGTGGGTCTTCAGCGGCGGCAGGTTGCGCTTGTAGATGCCCGGCACCTGCGACTCCAGCCCGACCAGCAGCCCGGCGGCGGCAACGTGGAAGGGCGCGCGCGACATCTCGAAGCACCAGGCGGTGAGGCCGCGCGTCGTCGGCAGCTGCCGCGTGCGCTCGACCTGGGCGCGGGAGACGCCGCAGGCCTCGGCGAAGCGCAGGAGCAGGTCCACGTGCTTGGTCCCCGACTCCTCCTCCAGGATGTTCTCCAGCAGGAAGTCGCGCGCGTCGGCGTCGGTGCAGTCGCCGTACACGGTCGCGCACCAGCGCGGGAACTGCGAGACGTACTGGTAGTGCTGGGCCGCCCAGGCGCCCAGCTGATCGCGGGAGAGGGCGCCTTTGACCCACGCTTCCGTGAACGGATTGAGCCGGCTGTGGCGCGCGTCGACGGACTGCTGCAGGCGCTTGCGGAAGGGGCTCAGGTCGGTCATGGCGCTGTCTCCTCTCGGCGCGCGAGGTGCTCCGAGGGTACATCAGACGGCAGCCCTCTGCCCGGGCGGCGGCGGACCACCATCGGCCAAACGACGATGACGACGGACAGGGCGAGCAGGACCGCGCTGACCGGGCGCGTGACGAACACGGTGAGGTCGTTGCCACTCGACACCATGCTGGTGAGGAAGTAGGCCTCGGCCATCGGCCCCAGGATCACGCCCATCACCAGCGGCGGCACCGGCAGGGCGAAGCGCCGCATGACGAAACCCAGCACACCGAACAGCATCGTCAGCCACACGTCGGCCATGTCGTTGCGGAGGGCGTAGGCGCCGAGGAAGCAGAAGACCACGATGAACGTGTTGAGGATCGGCGCGGGGACCTTCATCAGCGTGGCGAAGCACAGCGCGGCCACGAAGCCCAGCAGGATCATCGCCACGTTGGCCACGACCATCCCGGCGATGATCGTGTAGACCTCGCGGGTCTGGGTGGTGAACAGCAGCGGCCCCGGCTGGATGCCGTGGATGAGGAAGGCGCCCATCATCACCGCGGTCGCCGCGCTGCCCGGGATGCCGAGGGTGAGCAGGTGGATCATGGCGCCGCCGGTCGAGCCGTTCACCGAGCTCTCGGAGGCGACCAGGCCCGGCGCATGCCCGGTGCCGAACAGCTCGGGCGTGCGCGAGAACTGCTTCTCGAGGCCGTAGGACACGAACGACGACACGGTGGCGCCGGCTCCGGCCAGGCCGCCGACCACGATGCCGACCAGCGTGCCGCGCGCCAGCGGTCCGCGCAGGGGCCAGAGGTCGAGCAGCGGCAGCCGCGGCATCACGGTGGCGCCGGCCGCCGCCGTCTCCGGCGGCCGGCGCAGCACCATCTGCTCCAGCACCTCGCCAATGGCGAACAGGCCGATCAGCACGGTGACGAAGTCCACGCCGGTCTTGAGGAACGGCACGCCGAAGGCGAAGCGCTCGACACCGTACTGCTGCTCGGTGCCGATCGTGCCGAGGAACATGCCGGTGAACAGCGAGATCAGCGCCGACGGCATCGAGGCCTGGCCGAGCACCGACACGCTGGCCAGGCCGAACACGACCACGGAGAAGAACTCCACCGACGAGAAGCCGAGGGCGAAGCGCGCGAACGGCGGGGCGAAGAACGCCAGGAACAGCGCGCTCACGAGCCCGCCGATGGCGGAGGCCATGATCGCCAGGCCCAGCGCGTAGCGCGTCTGCCCGTGCCGGCTCATGCGATAGCCCTCCCACGTCGTCGGCACGTTCATGGGATCGCCGGGAATGTTGAACAGGATGCCGGTGATCGAGCCGCCGAAGACGCCGCCGCAGTACACGCCGATCATCAGCAGCAGCGAGGGCACGATGCCCATCAGGTACGTGAACGGCAGCACCAGCACGATGGAGTTGACCATCGTGATGCCGGGCAGCGCCCCGGCCAGGATGCCGATCGCCAGGCCGAGCCCGATCATGCCGAGGTTCAGCGGCGCCAGCGCGGCCACCAGCCCGGTCGCGAGGTTGGCGAGGATGTCGCTCACCGGCGGCTCAGAAGAGGTGCAGCGCCCGGTAGAGCGCGAGCGTGATGGACTCGAAGGCGCCGGCGCCCTTGGGCAGCGGCAGGTAGACGAGCCTCACGAAGACGTAGAGAAGGACCACGGTGCCGCCGAGGGCGTTGGCACCGATCACCACCGGCGAGCGCGCACCGGCCAGCGTCATGAAGGCGGCGACGAACACCGACGTGGCCAGCGCGAAGCCGATCCACGGCGTCGCCAGCGCGTAGAGCACGATGAGCGCGATGCCGGCGGCCAGCCGCGGCCGCGAGATCTCCTCGGCCTTGGCGTCGTCGGCCGCGCGAAGGGCGATCGGCCACCGCCGGCGCTGCCGCCAGTCGGCCGCCAGCTTGACCAGGCAGGCCAGCGCCAGGCCGACCAGCACGAGGCGCGGCCAGAAGCCGGGACCGAGCTGGCCCTCGCGGGCGACGTCGTCCAGGCCGCGTGAAGCGAGCAGCAGGCCGACGGCCAGCGCCGCGCCGGCCAGCGGCGGCAGCAGGCGCGTCACTTCTTGAGCCCGAACTCCTTGACCAGTCGCTCCATGACGTCCAGCTGCGCGTGGGCGAACGGCCCGAACTGCTCGGGCCCCATGAAGCTGTCGGCGCGCATGTACCACTGCTCGAGGAAGTTCTTCCACCCGGGCGTCTCGCTCGCCTTCCGGAAGGCGTCGGCCAGGATCTTCACGCGCTCGGGCGGCGTGCCGCGGCGGGCGACGACGCCGCGAAACTGCGGCAGCGTGATCTCGAGGCCGAGCTCCTTCGAGCTCGGCACGTCGGGGAACGCCGGATGGCGCGTCTCCGCGAAGATGATGAGCGGCCGCAGCTGCTTGGCCTTGACGTACTGCTGGATGTCGCCGGCCTGCTCGTAGAGGACCTCGGCGTGGCCGCCCAGCGCGGCGGCGTAGCGCTCGCCCGGCTTGGGATACGGCACCGTGGTCATCTTGTAGCCCTTCTTTTCCAGGAAGCGCACGGTGAGATCGTCGACGGAGCCGAAGCCGGTGGAGGCCACCCGCAGCTTGCCGGGATTGGCCTGGGCGTGCTTGAACAGGTCCTGGATCGTCTTGAACGGACTGTCGGTCTTCACCCACAGGAACGAGTCGGCCACCTGCGTGCGCACGATCCAGTCGAGGTCATCGGCCTTGTGGCGCGCCAGCCCGGCCGGAATCGTGGCCAGCGTGTCGGCGATGTAGACGCCGAGCGTGTAGCCGTCGCTCTTGCCGTTGAGCAGCTGGGCCAGGCCGGTGTTGCCGGAGGCGCCGGGCACGTTGGAGACCGGCAGCGCGACGCCGAGGATCGGCTGGGTGAGCGAGCCCAGCTCGCGCGCCATGCCGTCGGCGCCGCCGCCGGTGCCCCACGGCACGAGGAAGTCGATCGGCCGGCCCGGGTACTTTTCCTGGGCGACGGCCGGGGCGGCGAGCAGCAGCAACAGCGCGGCGAGCGTGAGCGAGCGTGTCATCCCTGACCTCCCTGGCGTGGACGGCGTGACGTCAGCGCGCGGCTTCGTCTCTCAGCGCGCGGCGCAGCAGCTTGCCGGCGGCGCTGATCGGCAGGCCGTCGCGGAGCTCGACGGCGCGCGGCACCTTGTAGCCGCTGAGGCGCTCGCGGCAGAACGCGACCAGCTCGGCGGGGGCCACGCGCCCGCGGTGCTCGGGCCGGAGCACGACGAAGGCCTTCACCGCCTCGCCGCGGTAGTCGTCGGGCACGCCGATGACCGCGGCCATCTGCACGGCCGGGTGCGCGTAGAGCGTCTCCTCGACCTCGCGCGGCCACACCTTGAAGCCGGCGGTGTTGATCTGGTCCTTCTGGCGGTCCACGATCGCGAAGTAGCCGTCGTCGTCCATGCGGGCGACGTCCCCGGTGTGAAACCAGCCGTCCTCGATCGCGCGGGCCGTCTCCTCGGGCCGATTCCAGTAGCCGAGCATCACCTGGGGGCCGCGGATCAGCAGCTCGCCGGCGGCGCCGGGCGCGACGTCGCGGCCCTCGTCGTCCACGATCCGCGCGTCGGTGTCGGGCAGCGGCACGCCGATCGAGCCCGGGCGCGCGCACGCGATCGGGTTGGCGTGCGTGAGCGGGCTCGTCTCCGTCAGCCCGTAGCCCTCGACGAGGACCTCGCGGCCGACCAGCGCGTCGAACGCCGCCTTCACGCTGGGCGGCAGCGGCGCGGCGTTGGTGCGGCAGGCGCGCAGCGCCGAGTAGTCGGCGGCGCGGCCCTCGGCGTCGCCGAGCAGCGCGATGAACATCGTCGGCACGCCGAACAGCCGCGTGACGCGATGCCGCGTGACGGCACGGCCAACGGCGGCGGCGGCGAAGCGCGGAAAGACCAGCAGCGTGGCGCCCGCCGAGAGCGGCACGTTCATCACGCCGGACATCCCGCCGCTGTGCGACATGGGGATCGCGCACACGGACGTCTCGGCGCCCGGCTCGAACGCGTACCACTGCGCGAACTGCACGGTGTTGGCCACCAGGTTGCGGTGAGTGAGCATCGCGCCCTTGGGCGCGCCGGTGGTGCCACCCGTGTAGAGCAGCACGGCGGTGTCGCGGCCGGCGTCGCAGGCAGCCGGCGCGGCCGGCGCCAGCGCTTCCATCGCGCGGAGCTCGTCCACGTCCACGAACGGCAGCTTCAGCCGGCCGGCCACGGCCGCGGCCGCCGTGCCGCGCGGGGCGATCACCAGCGAGACGGCGGCGTCGGCCAGCTGCTGCTCCAGCTCGCCCGCGCGCGCCGCGCTGTTCACCGGCACCGCGGCCGCGCCGGCGTACCAGGTCGCGTGGTAGCCGATCACCAGCGCCGCGCTGTTCGGCAGCACCAGGGCCACGCGCGCGCCGGGCGCGACGCCGCGGGCGCGCAAGCCGGCCGCCACGCCGCGCACGGCGTCGAACAGCGCGGCATAGGTCAGCGTGCGGCCCTCGGCCAGCGTCTCGTGGTCGAGCTCGCGCAGCGCGACGCGGGCGCCGTGGCGCGCGACGTTGCGCTCCAGCAGCCACCACGCCGGCGCGTCCGGATACTGGAGCGAGTGCGGGACGTGCGCCGGCCAGGCGCGGTGCCAGGGCTTTGCGGGCGTCACGTCAGGCGGCGGTGACGACGGGAAGGTCGTAGCCGATCTGGAGCGCGGCGAGGTTCTGCTCGTGGAAGCGCGGGATGACCTCCACCATGGCCGTCTTCATCGCCTCGTGGTCGAGCCCGCTCAGGCGCGTGAGCGCGCCCAGCATGACCATGTTCGCGAACAGTACGTTGTTGAAGCGCTCCTTGGACAGCTGGGTCGCCGGCACCGCGACGTGGCGCTCGGGGGCGTCGGGACGGATCGACTCCACCAGCTCGGGGTCGTAGAGGATCTTGCCGCGGCAGTGGTCGAAGAACTTCTTGTAGGCCGGCGCCGAGAAGGCGACGAAGACGTCGGCGTTCTCCACCACCGGGCTGTCCACGTACTCGGGGGCGATCACGAGCTGGGCGCGCACGTAGCCACCGCGCGTCTCCGTCCCGTGGCTCTTGAGCATGGTGACGCGATGGCCCTGCTTGATGGCCGCCAGGCCGAGGATCTGGCCCATGCGGATCACGCCCTGACCGCCGAAGCCCGAGATCAGGATCTCGGTTCTCACCTCGCCTTCTTCGCCTCGAGGTCGGCCTTCACGCGCGCGTTCAACTCGCGCATCAATCGAGAGAACTCCGGCCGGCTGTTGGAGGCGTCGTGCTTGATGCCGGTCTCCCAGGTGAAATCGCTGTCGCTGCCGTCGGCCTTGCGCCCCTGCGTGTGCTCGTAGATCCACTCCAGGTTCTTCAAAGTGTCACGAGTCCCAAGGGCATACGCTCCAAAATTCTCATTACAAGGAAAACGAACGTGGACGAAGGAAAAGCCGTCGTTGGCCAGCGCTTTCTTCACGATCTTCACCGTCTGGTGCCACTGGGTCGCCGTCGTCTCCGCGACGAACGTGGCGCCGGCCGCCTTGACCACCTCGCACGGATCGAAGCCGGGCTCGACCATGCCGTAGGGGCTGGAGTTGGTCACGTAGCCCGCCGGCGTGGTCGGCGAGAACTGGCCGCCGGTGGACTCGTAGCCCATGTTGTCCTCGCAGATCACCGTCACGCCCAGGTTGCGGCGGGCGGCGTGGATCAGGTGCGAGGTGCCGATGGAGGCGGCGTCGCCGTCGCCGACGACGATCAGGTACTTCTTGTCCGGCTGGGCGAGCTTCAGCCCGGTGGCGACGGCGAGCGCGCGGCCATGGGTGGCGCCAAAATTATCGCCGCCCCACGTGGCGAACGTCTGCCGGCCCACGCAGCCGATACCGGTGCCGAAGATGACGTCCTCCTGCTTCAGCCCCATTTCGTCGATGGCCTGCAGCAGCCAGTTCTCGATCATGCCGATGCCACAGCCGTGGCACGCCTTGGTCGGAATCTGGCTCGGACGCAGGTACTTCTTCGCCAGCCTGTTCATCGCGCTACCTGACCTCCGTCCAGATGTAGGGCAGCTCGGGAATGCGCCCGGTGCGCGCCACGCCCTCCAGCCCGGCGGCGACCTCGGCCACGGTGTGCAGCTCAGCGCTCTTGCCCATGAAGCGCACCTTCCGGCCGTCGGGCGCCGCCCGCGTCACCTCGCGCACCAGCTGGCCGTCGTAGTTCAGCTCGCAGACCACGTACGGCACGTCGCGCGCGAACAGCTCGTCGGGGAACGGCCACAGCGTGATGAGCCGCACGAACCCCGCCCGCACGCCGCGCCGCCGCGCCTCCAGCACGCCGGTCTTCACCGTGCGCGCGTTGGCGCCGTAGGCCACGGCGATGACCTCGGCGTCCTCGACGCCGACGGTCTCGTAGCGCGTGAGCGCCTCGCGGTGGTGGCGGATCTTGTTGATGAGGCGGTAGGTCTGCGCCCACTGCGCCTCCATCTCCTCGATGTCGTAGCCTTCCTCGGTGTGCGTGTAGGCCGACACGCAGACGCCGGTGCCGTGGCCGATCACGTTGGGCGGGACGTCGATGTCGTCAGTCCCCACCGGATAGAAGGGCATCATGAGGTTGTGCTTGCGGGGGACAACGCAGTCCAGCGCGCCGTAGTCCTCGGGGATGAACAGGTCCTCCCACATGTCGGAGATGACCTGGTCGGTGAGGATCGTCACGGGGGTGCGGAAGCGCTCGGCCAGGTTGAAGGCGTCGATCGTGAGCCAGAACGCCTCCTGCACCGACGAGGGCGACAGCACGATCGTCTCGAAATTGCCGCCGTGGCTGGCGTAGCGCGCGATGTAAAACTCGCCCTGCCCCGGCGCGCCGGTGATGCCGCTGATCGGCCCCACGCGCATGGCGTCCACCACCACCAGCGGGATCTCGTTGGTGATGGACCAGCCGTAGGCGTCGTGCATCAACGTGTAGCCGGGCCCGGACGTCGCGGTCATCGCCTTGAGGCCGCCCAGGCTGGCGCCCGCGCAGGCGTGCATGCCGGCCAGCTCGTCCTCGCACTGCACGTAGTAGCCGCCCACCTGCGGCAGCCGCTTGGACATGTACTCGGCGATGTCGGTGGCCGGCGTGATCGGATACCCGGCGAACACGCGGCAGCCGGCCGCGATGGCGCCCTCGGTCAGCGCGTACGTCCCCGCCTCCAGCAGCCGCCGCCCGCGCGTGTAGCGCCGCGCCCAGTCGGCCCAGGGGGCGACGAGCTGCTCGTCGACCGCCGTTTTCGTGTCTGCCATATTTTGGATTACAGGCTCGGCTCGGCGATCGGAATCGCCTCACCTCGCACGACACTGCCTCGGTTATTGGTCTTGGGACTCACGTCAATGCAGAAATCCGGGCAGATCTGGTAGCAGAGCATGCAGCCGACGCAGTTTTCCTCGTGGGCGGTGTACATCGGGAACCACCCGAGCTTGTTGGACGCCGGACGATAGGCGAAGACGTCCACCGGACAGATGTTGAGGCAGAAGCCGCACGCCTTGCACATGTCCTCGCCGACGACGACGTCCCAGCGCCCGGCCGCGCCCTTCGGCGGCTTCTTCTCAGCCTTGAACAGCGGCATCCGGCTCCCCGTGAGGTGGCGTCACTTCGGCGCGTTGGCGTCCCCAATACACCATCAGCGGCCGGGGGGCGTCAAGGTTGCCGGTCAGCCGGCCGCCCGGCGGCTGACGGCGGCCGGCTGGTGGATGTAGAGCTGGGCGGGCGTCGGGTTGCCGGTGACCAGGTGGCGCGGCCTGAGCGCGTAGCGCACCGGCCGCGCGTGGTCGCCGTGCTGGCGCTCGGCGTTGTAGACGGAGCTGAACTTCCACAGCATGGCCAGGTAGTTCGTCTGGCCGCGCGCCAGCGCGCGCAGC
>DASSLH010000297.1:0-2300 GCA_035689625.1 Candidatus Methylomirabilota bacterium
CGGCGTGACGGTCTGGTCGTTCCCCGAGGCGCGCGACATCGGCGAGGAGCGGCTGGGGCCGCTGCGCGTGGGCTGGCTGACCGAGCCCTACGCTGACGACCTGCTGCGCACCTTCCGCTACACGGCCTTCGGCGCCATCTACGAGGACACGACGACGTTCGAGCAGCCCGGCGGCGGCTGGGACCGGTTGCTCGGCGAGTACGCGCGCGGCGAGCGTACGCGGCCAGCCTGGGCGCTGGGCGAGTCGGGCTTCCACGGCTTCACCGCCGGCAAGCAGATCGGGCCGATCCAGACGGTGTTCCTCGCCAGCGCGCGCACCGAGGCGGCGGTGCTTGAGGCCCTGCGCGCCGGCCGCATGTACGGGCTGCGGCGCACGCCCGAGCTCGGCTTCGACCTCACCGACTTCAGCGTCGGCGCGGGCAGCGCGAGCGCCGGCATGGGCGAGACCCTGCGCGCGCCGGCCGGCACGCCCCTGGAGGTCCGCATCGCGATCGACGCCAGCGACGGCGGCACCCACGACCTGCGCGTCGCGCTGGTGCGCAACGGGCGCCTGGTCGTGCTCGAGCAGGGGGCGACACCCTACCGGACGGTCTTTCGCGACACGGCTGACGGCGGCCCGATCGTGCTGCGCGTGGACGCGCGCGGCGCCAACCAGCGCGTGCTGAGCAACCCGATCTTCGTGCGATGAAGGTCGCCATCCACCAGCCGCACTACCTGCCGTGGCTCGGCTACCTGGCCAAGTGGGCGGCCGCCGACGTCTTCGTCGCGCTGGACACCGTGCAGTACGAGAAGAACGGCTGGCAGAACCGCAATCGCATCAAGACCGCCGCCGGCCCCCGCTGGCTCACCGTGCCCGTGCACGCGCGGCTCGGCACGCCCATCGCCGAGGTGACCGTGGACGCCGGCCAGCCCTGGGCCCCGCGTCACTTGCGCGCCATCGAGGACGCGTACGCGCGCGCCCCGCACCTGGCCGCGCACCGGCCGGCGCTGCAGCGGCTGTACGGTGCGTCGTGGGAGCGGCTGGCGCCGCTGGCCCTGGCGACCGCCGAGTGGCTGGCGCGCGCCGTCGGCATCACGACGCCGCTGCGGCTGGCCTCGCAGCTGGCGGTGACGGCGAGTGACCCCAGCGCGCGGCTGGCGGCGCTCTGCCGCGCCGTGGGCGCCGACGCCTACCTGGCCGGGCGCGACGGCGCCCGCTACATCGATCCGTCCCCGTTCGCGGCGGCGGGAATCCGCGTGCTCTACCAGGACTACAAGCACCCGGAATACCGCCAGCTCCACGGGGAATTTGCTCCGTTTCTCTCGGGGCTTGACCTATTATTGACCCACGGCGATGACGCCCTCGCCATCCTGCGCTCCGGCGACACCTGGTCGCCCGACCCCCCGACGGGCGACGGGACGGCTACCACCTCCTGACATCGCGCTTCGAGCGCCGGCTTTGCCGGCGCAACCGGTGCTGGGGGGAGGCAGGGAGGAGCACGCCGTGAGGCGTGCGACGACCGCCGGAAGGGGGGCGTAGCCCCCCTCCGGGGATATGAACGTTCTGGCGATCGGTGCGCATCCCGACGACATCGAGTACGGCTGCGGCGGCATGCTCACGAAGTACGCGCAGCGCGGCCACGACGTCTACCTGTTCGTGGCCTCCGACGGCGCGCTGGGCGGCGACGGCGCGGTGCGGCGCAAGGAGCAGATGGACTCCGCGCTCATCATCGGCGCCCGCGAGGTCTTCTGGGGCGAGTACCCGGACACCGAGATCCCGCTCAACCGCGAGCTGGTCGTGCGCGTCGAGTCGGTCATCAAGAAGATCAAGCCGCGCATGATCCTGGTCCACTACTGGGACGACACCCACCAGGACCACCGCAACCTGGCCCAGGGCACGATGTCGGCCACGCGCTACGTGCCGAACTTCCTCTTCTACGAGGGGCCGACGACGCAGAACTTCACGCCGAACTGCTTCACCGACGTCGAGAAGGTCCTGGACAGGAAGCTGGCGTGCCTGGAGGCGCATCGCTCGCAGGTGGCCAAGACCAACATCGAGGACCTGACGATCCTCGAGCTGGCGGTGTCCTGCGCGAACTTCCGCGGCATCCAGGCGCGCGTGAAGTACGCCGAGGCCTTCCAGTCCGTGCGGCTGCTGTTGAACCTCTGATTCCCCACTCCCGGCCGACCCTGGACGAGACCGACGCCGAGCGCGTGGCGGCCGTCGTGCGCCGCGGCTGGGTGGGCGCCGGCCCCGAGGTCGCCGCCTTCGAGCGCGAGCTCGCCGCGCGCTGCGGCGTCGAGGCCGCCGCCGCCGTCAG
>DASSLH010000298.1:0-3415 GCA_035689625.1 Candidatus Methylomirabilota bacterium
GGCGGATCGCCTGGGGCTGAGCGAGCAGGGTGTAGCCGTAGCCGAAGGAGTGGAAGACCTGGCCGTTGATGGAGGCGGCGGCGTCACTGGCCAGGAACACGACCAGCGGCGCCACGTTGTCGGGATCGCGCTCGGTGCCGACGGCCTGCTCGCTCGGCCACTTGCCGGTGGTCTCGAAGACCTCGCGGCCGCGCGGCGTGGAGTCGATCATGCGCGTGGCGCCGCTCGGCATGATCGCGTTGGCGGTGGCGCCGTACTTGGCCATCGCGTTGGCGGTGGACCACATGAGGCCGATGATGCCGTTCTTGGCCGCCGCGTAGTTCGGCTGGCCGGGCGCGCCCAGCGCGGAGACCGACGACATGGCGATGATGCGGCCGCCCTTCTGCTCGCGCATGCGGATGCACGCCGCCCGGGTGACGTTGAAGGCGCCCTTGAGGTGCACGGCGATGACCGCGTCCCACTCGGCCTCGCTCATGTTGAAGAGCATGCGGTCGCGCAGGATGCCCGCCACGTGCACGAGGATGTCAATGCGACCCCAGGCCGTCGCGGCCTGCTCGACCATCTCGGTGCCCTGGGCGAAGTCGGCGACGTTGCCGTAGTTGGCCTGGGCGGTGCCGCCGGCCGCCCTGATCTCGCGCACCACCGCGTCGGCCGGGCTGCGGTCACCGCCGGCGCCATCCAGCGTGGCGCCGAGATCGTTCACCACGACCTTGGCGCCGGCCGCCGCCAGCGCCAGCGCGATGCCGCGTCCGATGCCCCGGCCGGCGCCGGTCACCACCGCCGTCTTGCCCTCGAGCATTCCCATGCGTGCGATCTCTCCCTATTTCGGATTTACAGGCTCGCCTCAGCGCCGCGGCGGCGCTTCAGCTCGCATTGCCACCCGTATCGGGCAGCGGCCGGTAGTAGGGCTGGCCGCCGCCGACCCAGGCCTGGAGCATCTCGCGGAACTGCGGTCCCATCGGATCGATGCCGCGCATCGGCATGGAGCCGCGCCGGATGGTGAAGTCGTGCGGCGCCAGCTCGCCGCCGCGGACGAAGTGACGCTCGGCCGCCGCGGTGCGGCCGCTGGCCCACAGCCACTGGCCCAGCCCGAACTCGGCGCGTGCCTGCTGGTCGGCCACCGTCGGCAGCGGCTGGTGGCGGCGGACGTCGTCCGCGCTCAGCGCGGGGCGCTCCCCGGTGACCCACGCGCGCAGCGCGGCCAGGTGCCGGGCCGACTCCAGGCCGGTGATGTGCTTGAAGGTGTCGGTGCCGAAGGCGACGTCGTTGGGGCGCACGATGCGCCCGCGCTCGTCGATCCAGAACACGGTCGGCACGTTGACGACGTTGTAGAGATCGGCCAGCACGTGACGGACGTCGAGCAGCGAGGGATGCGTGGGCTGCGCCTTGTCGATCCACGGCCGCGCATCGTCGGCGCTGCGGTCGAGCGCGACGGTGATGACGACGAAGCCGCGGCCCTTCAGCTCCTCGTACAGCGCCTGCCAGACCGGCAGGTCGAGGCGGCACCCTCACCAGGAGGCCCAGGCGACCAGCAGCACCTTCTTGCCGCGGTGCTCGGTGAGCGAGTGCGCGCGGCCGGCGAGGTCGGGCAGCGTGAAGTCCGGTGCCAGCTGCGAGGCCAGCGCCTGGCTGCGCTCGCGGGCCGAGCCGCCCAGAAACGCCACGCGCTCCTCGACGTCGAGGGCGACCGCGCGGTCGAGCGCGGCGGCGAAGGCGGCCAGGTCCACGCCGCCCTCGTGCGTGAGCGCGGCGGCGTCGGCCAGCGGGATGCACATGGCGTCGTTGCAGAGCAGGCCGTCGTGGATCTCCCAGCCCAGCGCCTCCCGGAGGCCGGCCGCATCGAGCAGCACGCGGCCGCCACTGCGCCGGGCGGGGATCGCCGCCGCCCGCGCCTCGTCCACGATCGTGAAGGTCTCCATCGCGGTCGCCTCCATCGCTACCGCGCACCCTCGGGGGCGCCGGCGCGGGCCGCCACCGCGAGATCCTCGCTCTGGTCTCGCAGGATGGTCGGGCTCATGACGATCTCCTCGATCACCGTGCGCGGCGGCAGCGTGACTGCCAGCATGATCGCGCGCGCGACGTCCTCGGCCTGCATCATCGTGGCGCGGGCGGCGGCGCCGGGCGGCAGCGGGCGCCTGTCGAGGATCGGCGTGTCGACCTCGGCCGGCATGACGATCGTCGCCCGGATGCCCTGGTTGCGCAGGGTGTTGTGGACGTGCTGCATGAGGTTGCGCACCGCCGCCTTGGCGGCGCCGTAGGGCGCGCCCCCGATGAGCCCGGCCTTGAGCGCGGCCAGCGAGCCGACGGTGACGATCGTCCCGCGCTGGCGCTCGAGCATGGCCGGCAGCACGGCCTGGGTGAGCACGTAGACGGCGGTGAGGTTGACCGCCAGCACGCCGTCCCACTCCTGGCGGCCGATCCAGCGGATCGAGCGCGCGTGGCTGGAGTGGCCGGCGTTGTTGACGAGCACGTCGACGCGGCCGAAGCGCTCCAGCGTCCAGGCCGCGAACGCCGCCGTCGCGTCGGCGTCCTCGAGGTCCACCGCGCGCGCCACGCAGCGGCCGCCCCCCTTCTCGATCGCCCGGGCGACCGCGTCCACCGGCGCCTGCCGGCGGCCGCAGATCACGACCTGCGCGCCCTCGGCGGCCATCATCCGGGCGGTGACCTCGCCGATCCCCGTCCCCGCCCCCGTCACGATCGCCACCTGCCCGTCGAGAACGCCCATCAGCAGTCTCCCATTCTTCGATTACAGGCTCGCCTCAGCGCCGCGGCGGCGCTTCGGCTCGCACGGCCACTACCGCCACGCCCACACCGGCTGCTCGAAGTGGTCCACGCGCGTGGCGCGGCCGTGCATGACGACCTCGCGCAGCTGGTAGAGGACCGCGGCCGTCGGCGCGTGGATGAGCGTGCCGAGCAGCGGCAGCTGGATCACCGGCCGCTCGCTCTCCGGGATCGCGACCAGGATCGGCACCTCCGGCCGGTCGAGGTCCTCGAGCGGCACGCGGTACACGCGCGCCACCTCGTCGGCGTTGAGCGTCGGCTCACTCGCGCCCTCGCCCCAGACGACCACCGGCGTGATCACGAAGCCGGAGCGCGTCGGATAGTCGTCGAGCCGGCCCAGCACGGCGCCGCCCTCCAGCGCCAGCCCGATCTCCTCGCCGAGCTCGCGCAGCGCGGCGGCCTCCGGCGACTCGCCGGGCTCCAGCCGGCCGCCCGGCAGCGCCCACTGCCGCGCGTGCGCGCGCAGCGTCGCCGCCCGCCGCGTCAGCAGGAAGCACGCGCGGCCCTCGTCGTCGGGGACGAGCACGATCGCCACCGCCGCCGGCCGCCGCTCGGCCGGCGGATGCGCACGGTGGGCGAAGCCCGTCAGGTGCGCATGGGCTCGCGCCCGCAGCGCCGCGTCGAACGCCAGGGC
>DASSLH010000299.1:0-4169 GCA_035689625.1 Candidatus Methylomirabilota bacterium
CGCCCGCCGGCGCGCGAGGCTCGCCAGCGAGGCGGCGAGCTGGCGGCCCCACAGGGCGAGCAGCGTGCCGAGCGACGTCAGCGGCGCCCCCACGAGCATGATCCAGCCGGCCGGCTCCGGCCAGCCGCGCGGCATCGGACCGAAGCAGACGTGGCGCGCCGCCTCCAGCCACGGCGGCGGCGCGCTCGGCAGCGGCACGAATGCGAACGCCCACCAGGCGAGCGTCGCGAGCAGCCAGACGACGAAGGCGAGCGCCGCCACCTACCCCACCTTCCAGACGAACGACAGGATCTTCCAGTTGGCGAAGTAGTAGAGGACGAAGCAGGCGAAGAAGACGAGCACGAGGATCATCGTGCCGGGCGTGCCGCTGTCGTGCACGGCCGTCACCGCGGCGCCCTCGTGCGTCTGCTTGGGCAGGTTCCAGATGCCCTGCGGCACGCCCGAGCGGTCGTGCGCGTCGGCCAGCCGGAAGGGCCGGCCGAAGAAGACCGTGACGACGGCGATGAGGATGTAGGCCAGGCCGCCGGCGATCGCGAGCAGGCCGCCGATGCCCATGGTGGCCTGGAACAGCTGCACCGCCGGGTGGTACTCCACCTGGAACGGCGCGCTGGCGAACGACGTGTCCCAGTGCCGGCGCGGGACGCCGAAGATGCCCTGGAAGATCATCGACATCGCCAGGATCACGATGCCGAAGCCGAAGAGGTACGGCTGGATCTTCGCCAGGCCCCAGAACGCCACGCGCTTGCGGAAGATCAGCGGCAGCACGTAGTAGGTCACCGCCATGAACGCCAGCGCGGTGCCACCGACCACCGTCGTGTGGAAGTGGCCGGGGATGCGCAGCGTGTTGTGGGCGATGATGTTGATCTGCTCGGTGCCGATCGTCACGCCGGTGATGCCGCCGAAGAAGCCGAAGATCACGACCGACAGCGCGGCGCCCGAGAAGCCGGGATCGCTCCACGGCGCCTTCTTCAGCCACTCGAACGTGCCGTGCGTGTAGCCGCGCAGCCGCTGGCCCAGCTCGATGCCGGCCGGCACGGTGAAGCCGTGCACCATGCTGGCGAGCACGGCCAGGTACATCGCGTACGACGTGTTCCACACCTTCCAGGCCGGGCCCATGCCGGGATCCACCAGCAGGTGGTGGGCGGAGGCCATCGAGATGAAGAGGATGTAGAGCACGAAGGCCATGCGGCTGATCTTCTCGTTGACGACAACGCCGCCCACGGTGAGGCCGGCCAGCAGGTACCAGATCGAGACGTGGGCGGCGACGTTGATCTGCTGGGCGGAGTGGCCGAGGCCCCAGAACACGACGCGGTAGACCTCGGCGTCCATGCGCATGAGCCCCATGGACCAGAACAGCGTCGGCACGTAGATGGCAGCGCCGTGCAGCAGCGTGATGACCGCGATGATGGCCGCCGTCAGCGCGCCGAACGTCACCAGCGGGATCGAACCCTCGTACGTCCGCTCGCGCCGCGCCACGACCAGCGTGGCGAAGAACAGGCCCGTGACGATCAGCGCGCCGACCGCGAACAGGATGATGCCGAGGTAGTAGAGCGGGTCGGCCATCAGCGGGGGGTACGAGGTGAAGAGCACGTCGGCCTTGCCCTGCAGGACCATGACGTCGACCAGGACCATGCCGGCCACCATCAGCACGAACGCGGCCCAGCCGACCTTCGGCGCCGGCAGCCGCGAGCCGAGCAGGACCGGCCCGGCGAAGTACAGCACGGCCATCTCGAAGAAGATGATGAAGAAGATGAGCATGTTGAGGCCGTGCAGCGTCAGGAAGCGGTAGAACAGCTCGGCCGGGAGCAGGTGCACCGCCTGCCAGCGCGTCATCACGAGACCGAACGCGGCGATGATGCCGATGAGGAAGTTCACGACGGCGACGACGGCGTTGACCTTGATCAGGCTCTCCGCGTGCCAGTCGACCCTGAGCCCGGTGACCTCACACGTTCGCGGCATGGTTGTCCTCCCCTACTCGACGATGACCCGGCCGACCATCTGGTGGTGGCCGATGCCGCAGAACTCGTTGCAGATGACCCGGAAGTCGCCGGACTTGTTCGGCACGATCTTCAGCCCGTAGTCGTAGCCGGGCACGATCTGGAAGTTCAGGTTCACCGGGTAGAGGCTGAAGCCGTGGTTGATGTCGGCCGAGGACAGGTGCAGCGTGTACGTCACGCCCGCCTTGAGCTTCAGCACCGGGTACCAGCGCCACATGCGGGCCAGCATGTAGATGTCGCTGCCGGGCGGCGGCGCCACGATCGGCAGCCCGCTCTTGTCCTCGCCGACCTTGTAGTCGTCCACGAACTTGTCGACCCGCGCCGCGAACGCGGCCGGATCGACGTGCGAGCGGATGCCCGACGGGTTCTGGCCGCCCTTGAAATGCCACACGGGCATCATCGCGAACAGGATCAGGCACCAGATGAACGCGATCGTCACCCACCGCTTCTCCTGCGAGCCTGCGGGGAGCCACCACGTTCCGCGGGGCGAGACGAGCGCGGAGTGCGCTTCGGCGTGGTTCATGCGCGGATCTCCTCGTGCGCCGTCACGGCAGGGTCGCGGCGGGCAGGCTGAGGATCTCGATGAGCCCCCAGATCGTGTAGAAGCCGAACATCACGACGAGCCCGGCGGCCAGCAGCAGGAACGGCCGGTCGAGCAGCCGCTGGCCCAGCGGCACTCCGCTCTCGGGATGCGACGATTCGTGCGCCATGCGCTCCCTCCGATGCCTGAGCTTGATGTCCTCCTTTTTCGGGCACGTCGACGCAGGCGCGTTATGACGCGCGTCATAGACTCGACGAGCGGGTCGAGGCGCTCGACGAGATGGTCGAGCGCGCCGCCGCCGGTGGGCGCGAACGCCGCGTTTTCGTTGTCCGGCGGCGTGGCACGCGGGATGCCTCGACGAGGCACCGGGAGGAGGACAGCCATGAAGAAGCTGATGACGCTGACCCTCGTGCTCGGGCTGGTGCTCACCGTCGCCAGCATCGCGGCGGCGCAGGGTCCCGGCTGGGGACGGATGGGCATGGGACGCATGGGCATGGGCGGGGGCGGGCCGATGATGGGCGGCGGCCCGGGCGCCTGCCCGATGATGGGCGCCGGCGCCGTCGATCAGACGAGCGCGGTGACCGAGGACAAGGCCAAGGAGCTCGCGACCGAGTACGTCGCGAAGTACATGAAGGGCTACACGATCGAGCGGGTGCTGCCGTTCACCGGCCGCTTCCGCACCGCCTACCAGGTGGAGCTGAAGGGGCCCAAGGGCGAGACGCGCCTGCTGCACGTGACGCCGTGGGGCGGCGTGCGGCCCTTCGGTCCGCTGGCCTCCATCAACTAAGTGCTGCACGATGCGCCCGGCGGCCTCGCTGAGGCGGCCCTGCCTCACCAGGCGTGCCGCCGGGCGCGCCGCAGCCCTGACAAATCAGCACCTTAGCGGCGCGCGGCCGTGGCACGGCCGGTGCTACTCATGAGGCCCCGCTCCTCGGCGACCTACTTCGCGGCGTCGATCGTCCTGCTGATCGCCGTCATCGCAGTCTACGCCGGCACCACCGCGCGCCGCACGCAGGCCGCGCTGCGCGCGCAGCTCGAGGACAAGGGCCTGGCCCTGGCCGAGGCGTTCGAGACGAGCAGCCGCCACGCGATCCGCAGCAACGCGCTGCTCGAGGAGGCGCTCGCGCGCCGGCTCTTCGACGACGCGCGGCTCGTGGACGAGCTGCTGCAGCGCCCCGTGCCGGCCGACGCGATCGCCGCGCTCGCCCAGCGCACCGGCCTGCGGCGCATCGACCTGCTCGATCGCGAGGGCCGGCCGTGGACGCCGCCAGCGCCGCCGCCGATGGCGCCGGGCATGCGCATGGGCAGCGCTCCCATGCCGGGGATGATGCGCTTCATGTGGGGCCGCCGCTGGGCGCCCGCGCCCGAGAGCGCCGCCGAGCCGCCCAGGGCCGTCCGCGATCGCCGCTTCTGGCAGGGCACCGTGTTCGGCGTGGCGATCGGCGCCCGCAGCTTCGACGGCGTCATCGCCGTGCACGCCGACGCCGACGACGTGCTGAGCTTCCGGCGCGAGGTCGGCGTGCAGCGGCAGCTCGAGGAGCTGGCGCGGCTGAGCGGCGTCGTGGCGGTCGCCGTGCTGGGCGCCGATCGCGCGGTGCTGGCCAGCGCCGGCGCGCTGGCCGCCGGCGTCG
>DASSLH010000300.1:0-13550 GCA_035689625.1 Candidatus Methylomirabilota bacterium
CGCCGCAGCGCCTCGACCAGCGCGGCCAGCGTCAGTCGTGGCGCGCCGCCCAGGCCGAGGTCGACGGCGAAGCCGCGGATCGGGTAGCGCGAGAAGAGCGGATCGTGGCCGATCTGGATCACCGTGGCGTCCGGCCCCGGCGCCCGCAGCGCCGGGAACCAGGGGGCGTCGGCCTCGACGACGACGATGCGATCGGCGTCGGTCAGGTGCGCGGTCGGATCGCCGCCGCCGTACAGCGCGTGATCCTGGGGGAAGTTCAGGTGCGTCGAGGCCTGGTCGAAGACCGGCATGCCGAGCGCCTCGGCCAGCGCGACCAGCGGGGCCACCGCGCCGGGGTCGCGGCCGACCGACTTCACGATCGCGATCGGGTTGCGGGCGCCGGCCAGGATCTCGGCGGCGCGGTCGACGGCGGCCGGATCGGCCACGCTGGGCGCCAGCGGGGTGACGCGCGCGGGATCGAAGTACTCGAGGTTCTCCATCCGCTCGGACAGCGTCTCACGGGGCAGCGTGAGGTAGACCGGGCCCTGCGGCTCGCTCCTGGCGATCGCCAGCGCGCGATCCACCACGGTCTCGAGCTGGGCGCCCATGCGCAGCTCGTAGTCCCACTTGACGAACTCGCGCACCATCGCCCCCTGGTCGAACGACTCCTGCGCCCAGTGGATGTGCCGGTTGCGCGCGCCCGGCAGCTTGTCCTCGGTCAGCGGCGTGCGGCCGGCGGTGACGAGGATCGGCGCGTGGGCGCGCGCGGCGTTGATGACGCCGCCCAGCGCGTTGGCGGTGCCGACGATGACGTGGACCATGACGACCTGCGGCCGGCCGGTCACCATCGCGTAGCCGTGGGCCATGCCGACCGCGGTGATCTCGTGGGGCACCGTCAGCGGCCGCGGCAGGGCCTTGCCCTCGGCCTGGCGCTTGGAGAACGCCTCGATGAGCGGCGCGAAGTCGGTGCCGGCGTTGGCGAAGAAGTACTCGACGCCGCGGGCGGCGAGCAGCTCCAGGTAGGCCTCGGCCGCGCTCTCGACGGCTACTTTCTTGAGCATGATCGTCTCTCCCGGCTCACGTCCGCGTGAGCTTGAGCAGTCTTCGCGCGTTGCCCTCGTAGATCGCGGCCTTGTCCTCGGCCGTCGCCCGCAGGCGCTCCATCGCCGCGATCGTGTCGCGGATGAAGCCGGGGCCCTTCTCGGGATCGAACGGCATGTCGGTGCCGAACAGGATGCGCTCGGCGCCGAAGAACGCCAGCCCGCTCTCCATCGCGTGCCAGGCGCCGAACAGCGCGGTGTCGCCGTAGAACATCTTGAAGTAGTCGAGGGGGCGTCGCTTCAGGCGCCCGAGCGCGGCCATGTCGTCGGGGTCGTCGCTGCGGCTGCCGAGCTGGTCGAGCCCACCGCCCACGCGCCCGGCGCAGAACGGGATCATCGCGCCCATGTGGTGGGTGATGATCTTGAGATCGGGGTGGCGGTCGAACAGCCCCGAGAAGACCAGGCGCGCCATGGCGGCGCTGGTCTCGTACGGCCAGCCGAACGCCCACCAGATGTCGTACTTCGAGCGCGCCTCGCCGGGGTAATCGGCGAAGGACGCCGGCCGCGCGGGGTGCAGCCAGATCGGCAGGTCGCGCTCGGCCATGCGCGCGAAGATCGGCGCGTACTCCGGCGCGTCGAGCGGGCGGCCAGCCACGTTGGTGTAGACCTGCACGCCCCGGGCGCCGAGCCGGTCGAGCGCGCGATCGATCTCGGCCACGGCGGCGTCGGGGTTGTTCATCGGCAGCGAGGCGACGAAGCCGGGGAAGCGGTCGGGGTGCCTGGCGACGATCTCGGCCATCTCGTCGTTGGCCAGGCGGATCAGCTCCGGCGACGTGCGGGCGTCGGCGATGACCTCCACCGGCGGGTTGGCCAGCGTCAGCACCTGCACGTAGCCCTCGTAGCGGTCCATGATCCGCAGGCGCAGCTCCACGTCCACCAGCACCGGGATGCCGGTCATCCGCTTCTGCAGCGTGGCGCCGGCCGGCGAAGCCTGGATCGCCCGCTCGAAATAGCGACGCGGCAGGCAGTGCGGGAAGACGTCGATCTTCATTGGCCCGGCGCGAGCAGCTTCTGCTGGGCGGCCTCCATCTCGGCCGTCCAGGCCTTGCGCTCCTTGTAGAACCGCACGGCGCCCGGGTGGTAGGGGATCGTCGCGTCGACGTCCACCGCGCGCTCGCGCGTCCACTCCTTGAACAGCGGGTGGATTGGCGCCAGCTTGTCGGTGTTATCCCAGAGCGTCTTGAGCGCGGCCTCGACGACGGCGTCGGGGACCGTCTTGCCGGCGGCGAGGTAGGTGTCGTAGGCGATGAAGCAGGTGTCCTCGACGACCGCGGTGGCCTCGCCCGCCTTCACGACGCGCCCGTAGTAGCCGGGCACCGCCTGCTTGAGGCGCTGCCGGCCGGCCGGCGAGCAATCGTCCGAGATGTGCCGCACGCCGACCGAGGCGTCGGCTTCCTTCGTCTTGGCGGAGTTCAGCGCGTGCTCGGTGACGTCGGCGCGCCCCTGCACGAGCGCGTCCACGCCCTCGTTGACCGCGGGGACGGGGACGACCTTCACGTCGCTCCAGGTGAGCCCGGCGCTGGCGAGGTGGCCGAACATGTTGTACCAGACGGCCAGGTGGGCCGGGTACTCGCCGGTCATGCGCTTGCCCTTGACGTCGTACACGCTCTTGATCGGCGAGTCCTTCCGCACGAGCAGCCCGACCAGCAGCGGCGCGCCGCGCATGACCAGGCGCGCGTTGGGCGCGTGCGGGAAGGGGTTGCGGCCGCCGACCTGGAACCGGGGCCCGCGGTAGGACAGCCCCATGTCCACCGCGTTCACGATGCCGAGCTCGACCTCGCCGCTGTCGAGCAGCGGCAGGAACGTGCTGCTGCCCGCGTACGGCTGGATGCTGACCTGAAACGGGCCGCCGCTGATGACCTTGGCCACGCCGCTGCCGAAGGTGTAGTAGACGGTGCCGGGCGGGTTGGTGGCCAGCGTCACCGAGCGCGGCAGCTGGGCGGCCGCCGGCGCCGCCAGCGCCGCGAGGAGCAGCAGGGCGGCGGCGCCCCGCGCCGCGTGGGTCATGGCTTCCAGGCCTTCGCCTCGACGGCGACCTTCGCGGCGTCGAACTTGTTGATGTCGTCGATGAGGTCGTTCGTCACGAGGTCCTGGGCGCTGACCTTCTCCTTGATGACGTTCCACTTCAGCAGGAAGTCGGCGTAGGCCTGGTAGTTGGCCGGCGAGTTCTCGCCCCAGCGCTTGACGCCGGCCTTGTCGAGCTTCCAGTTGATGATCCGGGCCTGCAGCACCTTCGTGTCGTCGCGCAGCGCCGTCGCCTCGTCCTTGCCCGTCGGCTTCGTCTGCGGGAAGACCTCGTAGAGGATGCGGACGGCCGCCTCGGGGTTGGCGATGGCGAACACGGTCCCCATCGCGTAGCCGCGGGCGACGGCGACGGCTTCGGCGCGGTGGTTCTTGAGCGTGTCCTCCAGCGCCAGGAAGCCGTTGGAGGGATAGCGGTCGATCTCCCGGGTGGGGAGCATTCGCAGCTTCACGCCGGCGTTCTCGACCATCGCGTACTGCGTGTCGTACTGGCTCAGCGCGTCCACCTGCTTGTTGCGCACCATCGCGGCCGTCTGGGCGCCCTCGCCGGCGGCGACGATCGTGACGTCCTTGTCGGGATTCAGCCCGGCGGTGGCGGCCAGCGCCTTGGCCACCTGCACGCCGGCCGAGCCCATCGAGATGACCCCGATCGTCTTGCCCTTGAGGTCCTTGATCGTCCGGGCCGGGCTGTCGGCCGGCACCGCGATGCCGTAGATGTTGCCCTGGTAGGCCGTGTAGAAGATCCTCGCCTTCACGCCCTGCGGCCGGACGGCCGCCAGCGGCTCCACGCTGGGCAGCGCGAACGGGATCTCGCGCGTCGCCACGGTCTTGGTGCAATCGGACGAGCCGGCCAGCGGCACCAGCTCGACCTCGATCCCGGCCGCCTTGTACCAGCCCATCTTCATCGCGACGGCGAACGGCGTCGCCGCCGAGCTGACGGTCTTGGCGCACCAGCCGACCTTGAGGGGCGTCTGCGCGGTGGCCGGCACGGCGGCGCCGGCGGCCAGGGCGAGGGTGGCGAGCGCGAGGAGCAGGCGAGCGGTCATGGAGCGATTCCCTCCTTGGCCTCGGCGGGCACGACGCGTCCCACGCGGCGCGTGGCGGCCTCGTCGGTGGCGGGCTCGAGCAGGTCCTTCTCCGACGGGTCCCAGAACATGACGCGCCGGCGGACCAGCATGATGGCGCGGTTCAGCAGCAGGCCGATCAGCGAGAGGATGATGAGGATCGAGAACTGGCCGGAGACGTCCATGTTGAAGTTCATGGACTGGATGAGCATGCCGAGCCCGCGCTGGGCGCCGACGAACTCGGCCACGATGGCGCCGATGAGCGCGAAGATCATCGCCACGTCGAGGCCGGCCATGACGAACGGCAGCGCGTTGGGCAGGCGCAGCATCCAGAAGATCTGCCGCTCGCTGGCCGCCAGCGAGCGCATGAGGCTCACGCGGTCCTCGTCGGCGGACTTCAGCCCGACCATCGTGTTGACGAGCAGCGGGAAGAAGGCGATCAGCGCCGCGTTGAGGACCTTGGAGGTGAGCCCCAGCCCGAACCACACGACGATGAGCGGGGCCAGCGCCACCTTGGGCAGCGACTGGAACATGATGATGTACGGGTAGAAGAAGAACTCGACGTAGCGGTTCATCGCCACCGCGGTGCCCAGGAAGAAGCCCAGCGCCGAGCCGACGACGAAGCCCAGCAGCGTCTCCAGCAGCGTGTACTTGAGGTGCTCCAGGTAGAGGCCGCTGGCGAGGCCGCGGTAGAGCGCGATCGCCACCTGGGACGGCGCCGGCAGGATGAAGATCGGGATCTCGAGCACGCGCACCGCCGTCTCCCAGGCGGCGATGCTCAGCGCGAACAGCAGCAGCGTCAGCGCCAGGTTGCGGCCGCTCCACTTCATGCGTCGACTCCGCCCTTGACGTTGAACAGCGCGCGGATGTGGTGCACGTGGCGGCCGAACTCGGGCGTGTTCATCACGTCGAGGCTGCGCGGGCGCGGGATGTTGACGCGCACGTCGTCCATCAGCCGTCCCGGCCGCGGCGTCATGACCAGGACGCGGTCGCCGAGGAACACGGCCTCGGGGATCGAGTGCGTGATGAACAGCACGGTTTTGCGCCGCTCCATCCAGATGCGCTGCAGCTCGAGGTTCATGTGCTCGCGGGTCATGGCGTCCAGGGCGCCGAACGGCTCGTCCATCAGCAGCATGGCGGGATCGTGGACGAGGCTTCGGGTGATCGCGACGCGCTGCTGCATGCCGCCCGAGAGCTCCCACGGATAGCGCTGCTCGAAGCCGCGCAGGCCGACGAGGCCGAGCAGGTCGATCCCCACGTGCCGGTAACGCCGTCGGTCCAGGCGCTGCACGTCGATCGGCAGCAGCACGTTGTCGAGCACCGTGCGCCAGGGGAACAGCACCGGCGACTGGAAGACCACGCCGATGTCGCGCCGGGGACCGGCGATCAGCGTGCCGCGCAGGCGGGCCTCGCCGCCGGAGGACGGCAGGATGCCGGCCAGGATCTTGAGTAGCGTGGACTTGCCGCAGCCGGAGGGGCCGACGACGGCGACGAACTCGCCCTCGGCGACGTCGAACGTCGTGCGATCCAGCGCCACGACCGCGCCGTCGCGGGTGGCGTACGACTTCGACAGATTGCTGACCGCGATCGCTTCCGTGGTGACCAGGGCCATGCGACTCCTTCAGAGCGGCCGGGGCCGGGATTGCCCGAGTGTACAACAGGATGGCGGGCAGGGGCTGCGACCGGGGTAGAGTAAGGCCATGCCGGACGGGCGCGTGCGCGGCGGCTTCAACCAGTACGGCTTCACGGTCGGCATCCTCATGCTCGACACCCGTTTTCCGCGCATCCCGGGTGACATGGGCAACGCCGCGACGTTTCCGTTCCCCGTGCGCTACCAGCGCGTGACCGGCGCCAGCCCCGACCTGGTCGTCCGGCGCGGCGCCGCCGGGCTGCTGCCGGCGTTCGTGGAGGGGGCGCGCGCGCTCGAGCGCGAGGGCGTGGGCGCGATCACCACGAACTGCGGCTTCCTCGTGACCTACCAGCGGCAGCTCGCCGCGGCCGTCTCGGTGCCGGTCTTCACCTCCAGCCTGCTGCTGGTGCCGCTGGTGCACCGCATGCTCGCGCCGGGCCGGCGCGTCGGCATCATGACCGTCAACGGCGCCACGCTCGGCCCCGACCTCCTGGCCGCGGCGGGGGTCGGCGCGGACGTGCCAGTGGCGGTGGCCGGCCTGGAGGGCGAGAAGGAGTTCACGCGGGTGCTGCTCGGCGACGAGATGGAGCTCGACGTGGACCTCGCCCGCGAGGAGCACGTGCGGGTCGCTCGCCGGCTGCTGGCCGAGCACCCCGACGTGGGTGCCATCGTGCTGGAGTGCACCAACATGCCGCCCTACGCCGCCGACATCCAGCGGGAGACCGGCGTGGTCGTGTTCGACATCACCACGCTGGTGCGCATGGCCCACGACGCCCTGGCCTCCGGCCGGGCGCCCCGGCCCGCCTGACCCAAGCCGGCGAAACTAAAGCCTTGCCGCCACGGGGGCGCTCCGGTATAAACGCGGGCAACGTGACGGGGCTGTTGCTCGAAGTGCACATCACAGCGAGGAGGTCGGCCATCGCGACAACCACGCGGCCGACGACAGGGGAGGCCAATGGCGGCACCTAACATTCCGCTGAAGGAACTGCGACGCGTGGTCATCGCGGCAGCCGTCGGCAACGTCATCGAGTGGTACGACTTCTACATCTTCGGTTCTCTCGCCGCCATCCTCGCCGTGAAGTTCTTCGAGAAGAGTCACCCGGTGGCGGCGTTCCTCAGCACGGTCGCGATCTTCTCCATCGGCTTCCTGATCCGGCCGCTGGGCGCCTTCCTCTTCGGCTGGCTGGGCGACAAGGTCGGCCGCAAGTACACCTTCCTGGTGACGCTGAGCGGCATGGGCATCTCCACCGCGCTCATCGGCTTCGTGCCCAGTTACGCCTCGATCGGCCTGCTGGCCGCGATCATCCTGTTCGCCCTCCGCCTGATTCAGGGCCTGTGCCTGGGCGGCGAGTACGGCGGCGCCATCACCTACGTCGCCGAGCACATTTCGGACGAGAAGCGCGGCTACTACACCGGCTGGCTGCAGACGTCACCCACGCTCGGCATCGTGGTCTCGCTGGCCGTCATCATCGGCGTGCGCACCTGGCTGGGCGTGGACGCGTTCAACGCCTGGGGCTGGCGGGTGCCGTTCATCATCTCGCTGCTACTGGTCGCCATCGCCATCTACATCCGGCTCTCGCTCGGTGAGACGCCGATCTTCCAGGACATCAAGGCCAAGGGCCGGACCGCCAGCAATCCGTGGCGCGAGGCCTTCATGAGCCGCAACATCAAGTACGTGATCATCGCCAGCATCGTCGTCCTCGGGCAGGGCTGCGTCTGGTACAGCGGCCAGTTCTGGGCGCTCTATTTCTTGCAGACCGTCAAGAAGCTGGACGTGCTGACCTCGAGCTACATCGTCGGCGCCGCGCTGCTGATCGCCACCCCGACCCTGATCTTCTGGGGCTGGCTCTCCGACAAGATCGGCCGCAAGCCGATCATCCTGGGCGGCATGGCGCTGGCCGCGCTGACGTACTACCCGCTCTACTCGGCGCTGGGCACCTACGCGGACCCGGCGAACGTCAACTACCCGATGTCGATCCTCATCGTCGTCGTCCTCGTCAACTACGTCGGCATGACCTACGGCCCGATCGGCGCGTTTCTCGCCGAGTTTTTCCCGAGCCGCATCCGCTACACCTCGGTGTCGGTGCCCTACCACATCGGTAATGGCTGGGGCGGCGGCCTGGTGCCGATCGTCACGACTTCGATGTACCTGTCCACCGGCAGCGTGGGCTACGCGCTGATCTATCCCATCGCGGTGCCCGCGATCATGTTCCTGATCGCGATCTTCGTGATGCCGGAGACACGGAAGCACAGCATCTGGGAGGAAGGCGCGATCGAGGCCGCGCGCAGCCGGGCGTGATTTGATCATCATCGGGGGGAGCCATGCTCCCCCCGATTGCCCCCAATGCGGGACAGTCGCTAGCCGCGCTGTCCGAGCCGCCGGATCAATTCCTGATCGGCTGGCGGAAAATCGAGCTCGCGCAGTTTTTCGACGGGGACCCACTCCATCGCCTGATTTTCCGTCGGGACGATTGCGCCCGATTCGAGCGTGCAGGAGAAGAAGTGGAGGATGACCGTCCGGTCCGGGTAGGTCCACTCGACGGTCTCGACGGGGTCGCCGACGGTGAAGGTGGCGGTGAGCTCTTCGGCGAGCTCGCGGCGGAGGGCGGCGGCGGGGGCCTCGCCGGCCTCGAGCTTGCCGCCGGGGAATTCCCAGAGCCCCTCCAGGTGCGAGCCGCGGCGGCGCTGGGTGATCAGGTAGCGACCGCGCTCGTCGCGGATCAGGCCGGCGGCCACCTCGATGACCAGCGGCATCGCCGGCTCAGCGCGCGCTGCCGGCCGGCGTGCTGGCGCAGAAGCCGCGCATGGGGCAGGGCGCGCAGCGGGGGCGCCGCGGCGTGCACCACGTCGCGCCGAAGTCCATCAGCGCCTGGTTGAAGTCGTAGGCGCGCCCGGCCGGCACGAGCGCCTCGGCCATCGCCCACAGGCGCCGCTCGCCGCGCAGCCGGGCCGTCCGTCGCGGCCCCAGGAACACGCGCGTGAGCACGCGCCGCACGTTGGTGTCCAGCACGGCCACGTCGTGGCCGTAGGCGAACGACAGCACGGCGCCGGCGGTGTAGCGGCCGATCCCCGGCAGCGCGCGCAGCGCCTCGACGGTGCTCGGCAGCCGGCCGTTGTAGCGCGCCATGGTCTCCCGCGCGATGGCGTGCAGGCGCAGCGGGCGGACGTTGTAGCCGAGCGGGTACCAGATCTCCCGCACGTCGGCGATCGGTGCGGCCGCCAGCGCGCGCAGCGTCGGGTAGCGCCGCAGGAACTGGCGGTACTTGGGGATCACGCGCTCGACCTGCGTCTGCTGCAGCATGATCTCGGAGACCAGCACGCGGTAGGGCGCGCGCGTGCGCCGCCACGGCAGGTCGCGGCCGTGTCGCGCGTACCAGGCGAGCAGACGGCGCTGGAAGCGACGCGCGACGTCGCGCGGGGGTGATGACACGGCGCGCAGTGTAGCATGCGGGTAGAATGAGCTCATGATCGGCACGGACGCGAAGGTGCAGTACGCCGCCGCGCGCAGCGGCGTCGGCCTCGTCGACCGGCGCGACCTCGGTGTGCTCGAGGCGACCGGCCGCGATCGCGCGACCTTCCTCAACGCGCTGCTGAGCAACGACGTCAAGTCGCTCGTACCCGGCCAGGGCTGCGCGGCCACGCTGCTCGACATCCACGGCAAGGTCCAGTTCGTGCTGTTCGTGTGGGCGCTGGACGATCGTCTCCTGCTCGTCACGCCGCCGGGCGCCGCCGCTGCGACGCTGGAGGCGCTCGACAAGTACCTCTTCTCCGAGAAGGTCGCGCTGCGCGACGCCAGCGAGGACTGGGCGCTGCTGCTGCTGGCGGGGCCGCAGGCGCCGTTGCTCGCCGGGCGACTGACCGGTGCGGCGCCCGACGCGCGCCCGTGGTCGCACGTGGCCGCGCGCCTGGACGGCGTGGACGTTCGGCTGGTGCGCGGGCGGGGGGAGACCGGCGAGCCCGAGGTCTGGATCGCGGCGCCGGCCGCCGACGCCGAGCGCGTGTGGAAGGCGCTCGTCGAGGCAGGCGCGACGGTCGTCGGCGCCGAGGCGCTCGACTCGCTGCGCATCGAGGCCGGCACGCCGCGTTTCCCCGAGGACATCGGCCCCACGGTGCTGCTGCCGGAGGTGCCGTCCGCCGGGCTCGTCTCGCACACGAAGGGCTGCTACCCCGGCCAGGAAGTCGTCGTGCGCATCCGCGACCGCGGCCACGTCAACCGTCACCTGCGCGGTCTCGTGTTGCAGGGCGATCGCGTGCCGCCGCCGGGCAGCGAGGTCCTCGCCGGCGACGGCGTCGTGGGCGCCGTCACCAGCGCGGCGCGCTCGCTCGGCCTGGGCCGTCCCCTCGCGCTGGCGCTCGTGCGCCGCGAGCACGCGGCCGCCGGCACCGCGCTCGCCGTCCGCGTGGACGGCGCGCTGCTGCCCGCCACCGTCAGCGACCTTCCCTTCACGCGCTGAGCGATCCAGCGAGCGTGCCATGAGCGTCAATCGCCTCGCGAAGGAGACCAGTCCCTACCTGCTGCAGCACGCCCACAACCCGGTGGACTGGTATCCCTGGGGCGAGGAGGCGTTCGCGCGGGCGCGCGCCGAGGACAAGCCGGTGCTGCTCTCGGTCGGCTACTCGGCCTGTCACTGGTGCCACGTCATGGAGCGCGAGTCGTTCGAGAACCCGCAGATCGCCGGGCTCATGAACGCCGGCTTCGTGAGCGTCAAGGTGGACCGCGAGGAGCGCCCCGACGTCGATCACATCTACATGCAGGCGGTGCAGTCCATGACCGGCCACGGCGGCTGGCCGATGACCGTCTTCCTCACGCCCGACGGCACGCCGTTCTACGGCGGCACGTACTTCCCCCCTCAAGATAGCCACGGCTTGCCGGGCTTCCCGAACCTGCTGGCCGCCATCAGCGACGCCTGGCGCTCGCGCCGCGGGGAGGTCGAGCGCTCCGGGCGCGAGCTGGCCGCCTCGCTCGCGCAGAGCGAGCGGCTGCGCCGCTCCGCCTCGCCGCTGACCGAGGACATCCTGTTCGGCGCCTTCCAGGCGATCTCGGCGCAGTTCGACGAGGAGTGGGGCGGGCTCGGCGGCGCGCCGAAGTTTCCCCAGCCGATGATCTGGGAGTTCGTGCTGCGCTTCTGGAAGCGCTCGCGCAATCCCTACGCGCAGCGCATGGTCCACACGACGCTGATCCGCATGGCGCGCGGTGGGATGTACGACCAGCTCGGCGGCGGGTTCGCGCGCTACTCGGTGGACGCACACTGGCTGGTGCCGCACTTCGAGAAGATGCTGTACGACAACGCCCAGCTGGCCTCGCTCGCCCTGCACGCCTGGCTGGCGCTGGGCGATCCCGAGTGCCGGCGCGTGTGCGAGGAGACGCTCGACTACGTCCTGCGCGACATGACCGACCCCGCCGGCGGCTTCTACTCCGCCGAGGACGCCGACTCCGAGGGCCACGAGGGCAAGTTCTACGTGTGGACGGCGGACGAGATCCGCGCCGTCCTCGGCGCCGACGCCGGCCGCGCGCTGGCGTACTGGGGCGTGGACCGCGGGCCGAACTTCGAGGGCCAGAGCATCCTCTACGTCGCCGGCGAGCCGGATCCCGACGCGATCACCCCGCTGCGCACGCGACTGCTCGAGGCTCGCGCGCGCCGGGTGCGGCCGGGACGCGACGACAAGGTGCTGGCCGGCTGGAACGGTCTGATGTGTCGAGCGCTGGCGGAGGCCGGTCGCGCGCTGGGCCGCGCGGACTACGTGGCCGCCGCGGTCAAGAACGCCGAGTTCCTGCTGGACGAGATGCGCCGCGACGGCCGGCTGCTGCGCACGTGGAAGGGTGGCCGCGCGCACCTGCTCGGCTACCTCGAGGACCACGCGATGGTGGCCGCCGCGCTCCTCGACGTCTACGAGGCGACGTTCGAGCGGCGCTGGCTCGACGCGGCCCGCACGCTGACCGACGACCTCCTGCGCCTGTTCTGGGACGAGAGCCTGCCGGGCTTCTACGACACCGGCCAGGACCACGAGAAGCTCATCGTGCGGCCGCGCAACCTCTTCGACAACGCGGTGCCCAGCGGCAGCTCGGTCGCGATCGAGACGCTGCTGCGCCTGGCGGCGCTCACCGGCGAGGCCGCCTACGAGTCGCGCGCGACGGAGGCGCTGCGCCCGATGGCCGATCTCATGACGCGCCATCCGACCGGCTTCGGCCGCTTCCTCTGCGCACTCGACTTCCACCTGGGGCCCCGCGTCGAGGTCGCGTTCGTCGCGCCCGGCCGCGACGGCGGCCTGGCGCCGCTGCTGGACGAGGTCTTCGGACGCTTCATGCCCAACCGTGTCGCGGCGGGCGCCGTCGGCACGGCGGGCGGCGCCGCGGGAATCCCGCTGCTGGAGTCGCGCGACGCGGTCGGGGGCCGGCCGACCGCCTACGTCTGCCGCAACTACGCCTGCGAGCTGCCGGCGACCGATCGCGCGACGCTCGCGCGCCAGCTGGACGCGCTGTGAGCGGCGCACGGCTCGCCGCGCTGACGCTGGCGCTGCTGCTGCTGGTGACGGGCTCCGCCTCCGCGCAGCTCGAGGAGCTGCTCAAGAAGCTCGAGCAGATGCCGGGCGGGACGCCTGGCCCGACGTCGGGCTCGCTCGGTGACGTCAAGATCGGCAGCGCGCTCAAGCAGGCGCTGCAGGTCGGCACCGAGAAGGCGGTCACGCTCACCGGGCGCACCGACGGCTACTTCAAGAACGCGGCGATCAAGATCCTGCTGCCCGACAAGCTGAAATCGCTCGAAAGCGGGCTGCGCATGGTCGGCTTCGGTCCCCAGGTGGACGAGCTGGTGCTGGGCATGAACCGCGCGGCCGAGCGCGCCGCGCCGGCCGCCAAGCAGATCTTCTTCGACGCGATCGGCGAGATGACGATCGACGACGCCAAGCGGATCCTCGACGGCACGCCCACCGCCGCCACCGACTACTTCAAGGGCAAGACGACCGACAAGCTGACGGCCGCCTTCAAGCCGGTCGTCGAGAAGTCGATGAGCCAGGTCGGCGTGACGCAGAAGTACGAGGAGCTGCTGGGGCGGGCCGAGACGATCCCGTTCCTCAACGCCGAGCGCTACGACCTGAACGGCTACGTCGTCGGCAGGGCGCTCGACGGCCTCTTCCACATGGTCGGCGAGGAGGAGAAGAACATCCGCGCCAATCCCTCGGCGCGCGTCACCGACCTGTTGAAAGAGGTCTTCGGCAGCAAGCGCTGACTGCGGCAGGGCGATATCCTGGCCTTCACGATAGCCGAGATCTCCCAGGCCGGCCTTGAGCGCCGCGATCCGGGGAGCCTGGCTGGCGGCGGAGCCCTCGCCGAGGAAGCCGATCCGCCACGGTCTGCCGGGGGGCCGGGCGACAACGCCGTGCGGTCCAGCTAGCACGACGACCGAGAGCGCGGCGGCGAGCGCCGAAAGTCGAATCACCGCCCGTGCGTCGATCACGCCGGCGATCTTCCGTGATCCACCCTCTCTGTGCAACCGGCGCGCCCGTCTGGCAGCGGCCTCAGCGGTACGCGCAGGGCGGGACCGGCGTGCGGAACGGCGCCTGCGTGAGGTGCCGGCCGGGCGCGAAGAGCCGCAGCTGGTGCGGTGCCGGCGCGGGCGCCAGCCGGCGGCCGCCCAGCAGCAGGTAGTAGCCAGCCCGCACGGTGTCCACGCCCAGACGCCGGAGGTCGCGCGCGTCGCGCAGCGTCGCCCGGCGCCGCGCCTGTACGACCAGCCGCGCAACCTTCGGTCCCACGCC
>DASSLH010000301.1:0-2818 GCA_035689625.1 Candidatus Methylomirabilota bacterium
GCGCGAGGACCAAGGCCGACGTCGTCGCGGTCCGCGCCGACGTGACCAAGGCCGACGAGGTGAAGGCGCTCGTGGCCCAGGTGCGCACGGCGCTCGGCGATCCCGACATCCTCATCGCCAACTGCGGGGGGCCGCCGCGCGGCTTCTTCGAGGAGTTCGGCGACGACGCCTGGCACGGCGCCGTCGAGGTCTCGCTGATGTCCACCGTGCGGCTGATCCGCGAGGTGCTGCCGGGCATGAAGGCGAAGCGCTGGGGCCGCATCCTCACGATCCAGTCGGTGTCGGTGAAGCAGCCGCTGCCCGACCTGCTGCTCTCCAACGCCGTGCGCCCGGGCGTGGCCGGGATGATGAAGAGCCTGGCCCTGCAGCTCGGCAAGGACAACATCCTCGTCAACACGCTCTGTCCCGGCAAGATCGCCACCGACCGGCTGCTGGGCGGCCTCAAGGGCTCGGGCCTCTCGCGCGAGGAGTACCTGGCGCGCCAGGGCGCCGAGGTCCCGATGGGGCGGGTGGGCACGCCGGAGGAGTTCGCCAGCGTCGCCGTGTTCCTGGCCTCCGAGCGTGCCTCCTACGTGACCGGCGTCGCCCTGCAGGTCGACGGCGGCCTGGTGCGCGGCCTGCTCTAGCCCGTGCTGGGCTTCCGCGGAGCGTTCGCGCGCTTCCTCGCGGAGAGCGGCTTCTTCCTGGCCGCCGGGCTGGCGTTCTTCTTCCTCATCACGGTCATCCCGCTGCTGCTGCTGGGCGCCTCGACGCTGGGCTTCGTGCTCTCGTCCGAGCAGGCCTCGCGAGAGGTGGTGGACCAGGTCACCCGCAACTTCCCGGTCTATCGGCGGGAGATCACCGCGGCGATCCTGCGCATCGTCGAGACGCGGGCGGTGTCCGGCATCGCCGGCACGCTCATCCTCATCTTCTTCTCCACGCCGCTGCTGGGCGCGACCCGGTTCGTGCTGCACAAGATGCTCGGCGTGCGCACCGGCGCCGGCTACGTGCACACGCTGCTGCTCGACAGCGGCATGGTGCTCATCCTCACCGTGCTGCTGTTCGCGGCCAGCTCGGTGACCTGGCTCTTCCAGTGGTTCCAGGAGTTCGTGCTGCGCCCGGCCCACCTGGCCTCGGAGTGGACGTACGCGACGACGATCACCTTCAGCATCGGCCTGTCCACCGTGATGTTCTACTTCGCCTACCGCTACGTCCCCCGCCGGCGGCCGCGCGTGTGGACGGCGCTGGTCGGCGGCATCCTGGCCGCGATCCTCTGGGAGATCGCCAAGCAGCTGTTCCGCCTCTACATCCGCAAGGTCGGCGTCTACGACCAGATCTACGGCCCGCTCGGCGTGCTCGTCGCGTTCGTGATGTTCGTGTACTACTCGGCCATCGTCTTCGTCTTCGGCGCCGCCTACGTCGCGTCACTGGACGCCCGCCGCAAGTAGGGGTCGGACCAATGTGGTATCGTGCTGGCGCTTTCAACTCGTAGCGCAGGGAGACTGCCGATGCTGCTCAAGGGCAAGGTGGCGGTGGTGACGGGGGCGGCCCGCGGCGTCGGGCGCGAGATCGCGATCCTCATGGCCCGGCACGGCGCCAAGGTCGTCGTGAACGACTACGGCGGCAGCGAGGCGGGCCTGGGCGCCGACCGCAAGCCGGCCGACGAGGTGGTGGACGAGATCCGCCGCGCCAGGGGCGAGGCCGTCGCGAACTACGACTCGGTGGCCAGCATGGCCGGCGGCCAGGCGATCATCAAGACCGCCACCGACAACTTCGGGCGCATCGACATCGTCGTCAACAACGCCGGCATCCTGCGCGACCGCATGATCTTCAACATGAGCGAGGAGGAGTGGGACGCCGTCGTCAACACGCACCTCAAGGGCTCGTTCGCGGTCACGCGGGCGGCCGCGCCGCTCATGCGCGAGCAGAAGTCCGGGCGCTTCATCAACATGACGTCGACGTCGGGCCTGATCGGCAACGTCGGCCAGGCCAACTACGCCGCCGCCAAGCTCGGCATCTTCGGCCTCACCAAGGCCACGGCGCTGGACATGGCGCGCTACAACGTCACCGCCAACTGCATCTCGCCCTTCGCGTGGACGCGGATGATCGGCACCATCCCCACCGAGACCGAGGCGCAGAAGGCGCGCGTGGAGAAGATCAAGAAGCTGTCGCCGGCCCACATCGCGCCGGTGGCCGTCTTCCTCGCCTCCGACGCCGCCAAGGACGTCACGGCCCAGGTCTTCGGCGTGCGCGGCAAGGAGATCATGCTGTTCGGCCACGAGCGGCCGATCATGCGCGTGCACCGCGACGAGGGCTGGACGGCGGAGACGCTGGCCGAGATGTTCCCCGGCACGCTGCAGCACCACCTGGTGCCGCTGGTCACCTCCGGGCAGTACTTCAACTACGACCCGCTGGTGTAGCTCGGAGGGGGGCTTCGCCGTGTAGAATCGCGGGAACGCTCAGCCTGATGGTTTGGCCTCGCCGGCTCTCGACGCTCACGCTCCTCGCCCTGCCGCTCGCCCTCGGCCTGAGCGCCTGCCAGACGGGCAGCCGCGTGGTGTTGCCGGTGGCCTTCGAGGAGCCGCCGGCGTCGGCGGCGCCGCGCTATCCCGACGACTTCGGCACGCACGAGGCGGCGGTGCGCGGGGTGGCGGCGCTGCTCGAGCGCGAGCTCGGCCTGCCGGTGCCGGGGCAGGTGACCGTGTACCTCTACGGGTCGCGCTCCGTGTTCGAGCAGGGGCTCGTCGCCGACGGCCGGCTGAGCGCGCTGCGCGCCGCCGAGCTGAGCGGCTTCGCCGTCGGCGTCGGCAAGCGCCGCCAGCTGCTGCTGCAGGACGAC
>DASSLH010000302.1:0-7112 GCA_035689625.1 Candidatus Methylomirabilota bacterium
GAAGAAGTCCTGCACCGCGCGCATGAGCTGCTGGGCGATCGTCTGGTTGTGGTAGTGGGTCAGCACGGCCACCGGGCCCAGCAGGCCGACGGCGCCCCACGTCACGGCCAGCGCGGCCCCGACGATCTTGCTGCCGTCCTCCTCGGCCACGAAGCAGCCCCACGGCTCCATGAGCCAGCGGTGGTGCACGTATTGGGCACCGTTGAACGCCTGGCGCGGACGGGTGCCGAGCTGGCGCTCGAGGAAATCGCCGAAGCTCTGCTCGAAGACGTCCTTGACCTTGGCGAGGTCGCCCTTGCGAACGCGCCGGATCTGCACCTTGGGCAGGCGGCCCTGCGGCTCGAGGCCGGCGCGATCGACGGTGGCCCTCACGAGGCGCCCGCGAGGTCTTCCAGCAGCGTGATGACGCCCGAGTGGTCGAGGCCGCCGCGTCCCTTGACCCGCAGCGCGTTGAACAGCTGCTGCACCACGGCCGTCGCCGGCAGGGGCACCCCGAGCGCCGAGGCGGACTCCATGATCAGGCCGAGATCCTTGTAGTGCAGGTCGATCTTGAACCCGGGGTTGTAAGTGCCGGAGACGTAGTTCGTCTTCTTCTGGTCGAGGCACTTGGAACCGGCCAGGCCGCCGGCCAGCGCGGTGAGCAGCAGCTCGCGGTCCAGGCCGGCCTTCTTGCCGAGCGTGAGCGCCTCGGCCAGCGCGGTGAGGTTGACGGCGACGATGATCTGGTTGGCCAGCTTGGTGAAGCCGCCGAAGCCGAGCGGGCCCAGCAGCGTGATCGTCCGGCCCATCGCCTGGAAGATCGGCAGCACCTTCTCGAAGGTGCCCTTGTCGCCACCGACCATGATGGACAGCACGCCGTCGATGGCGCCCTTCTCGCCGCCCGACACCGGCGCGTCCAGCATCGCGACGCCCCTGGCCTCGAGCGCCTTGCCGATCTTCTGCGAGACGATCGGCGAGATCGTGGACATGTCGGCGAAGATCAGCCCGCGGCGCGCACCCTCGACGATGCCGTTGGGACCGAGCGCGACCTGCTCGACGTCCGGCGAGTTCGGCAACATCGTGATCAGCACGTCGCACTGGCCGGCGACGTCCCCGGGCGAGGTGGCCGCCCTGGCGCCGGCCTTGACTAGATCGTCCACCGGCCCGCGGCTGCGGCTGTGGACGATCAGTGGATAGCCCGCCTTGACCAGGTTCTTGGCCATGGGGCGTCCCATGATGCCAAGGCCAATGAATCCGACAACTTGCGCCATGAGGCCCCCCTGACCCGGCGGCCCGCCTTCTGGCTGGCGCAGGGCGCTGACAAATAGCACGAGCAGGCCGGAACGGTCAAGGTCGGGAGGTTCGGGTCGGGAGGTTCGGGAGGGAGGTTCGGAACGCACGGGTAGCCCGCCGGCGTTGCGGCGGGCTACCCCGGTGAGGCCTCAGCCGCGGCCTAGGCCTTGCCCCAGAGGTCCTTCGCGAGCCAGTCCAGGCCGAGATTCTTGAGCGTGGGCGCCAGCGGCTTGCCGGTCTTGCGGTCATAGCCGACGCCCGTGTACCAGGTCTCGATCATCTTGTCCCACTGCGCGCTGATCGCCTGGCCCTTGGCCGGGCCGTCGTGGGGCGTCGAGCCGTAGCGCGTGGAGGGCTTCTCCTTGTCCACGCCGATGCCGCAGCGCAGGCGCACGGCGCGGAACACGGCGGCGGTGCGCTGCCCCATGCGCATGGCGTCTTTCACCGTATAGCTGGTGCCGGTGGCGGCCTCCAGCGCGCGGCAGAGGTTCTCCAGCCGCGTGCGGCCGGTGAAGATGCAGATGCCGATCGAGTCCTCGAAGTGCCGCCGTCCGCGGATGCCCACGACCTGGTTGGCGACCTCGACACCGTTGAAGGGGTTGATGCGCGTGGGCAGTCCGAGCTCGGCGACGTGCACGGGCACGCCGCTCTCCAGGGTGCCGGTGGAGCCGGTGCAGGTGTCGAGCATCTCGTCCCAGCGGCCGCGATGGTCGTGGCCGCGCGGCGAGGAGCCCTGCATCGTGTAGACGGCGCTGTCCCTGGCCACGCCGCCCAGCTTCTCGGCGGCGCGCTTGACGCCCTCGGCCAGCAGGTCGCCGAAGCCCTGGCGGTGGTTGACCATCTGCAACAGGCGATTGGCGCCCTCGATGTCGCCCCACTTGAGCTCGAATCCGAGCTGCGTGGACGTGATCCAGCCCTTCTCGATGCCCTCCATCACCCAGCCGCACAGCCAGCCGAACTCGTTGACGTCCACGCAGGCGCGGTCGATCTGCGTGTTGAGCCAGGCGATGCCTTCCTTGTCGCGCGCACCGATCGTCCAGCCCGCGCCCGACCAGCCCTCGTACTCCGGCTCGTCCACGATGGCGCCCTGGTAGCGGCCGCTCTGCACGACCGCCATGTGGCAGTGGTGCATGCCGCAGGCGTTGCACTGATGCCCGCGGTGATCGAAGCCCTCGCGCAGGCGCGGCGCCTCCCACTTGGTGAGGTCGTCGTAGGGCACGTTGGTCGTGTAATTGCGGATCGGCAGCACGCCCATCTTGCCGAGATTGGCGACGCCGGGCAGCGTGCCCCACTCGTAGAGCGACTTGGCGGAGGGATCGGTCTTCAGCTCGTGACCGATGTCGTCGGCGGCCTGCACGACGCCGCGGGGGTCGTTGGCGCGCAGCGGCCTGGTGCCGCGCACGATGGCCACGGCCTTGAGCTTCTTCTTGCCCATGACGGCACCGACGCCGTTCTTGGAGGCGACGTGGCCGTAGTCGCCGTGGATGGCCGCGAAGCGCACGAGATTCTCGCCGGCCGGGCCGATCGCGTAGACCGACAGGTGATGACCGCTCATGCCGAGGTCACGGTTGAGCGCGTCCTGCGTCTCCCAGGTGTCCTTGCCGACCAGCGACTTGGCGCTGCGCAGCTCGAGCTGGTCGTCGTTGATGTAGAGGTAGACCCAGTCCCTGGACTGCCCCTGGATGACGATCGCGTCGTAGCCGGAATATTTCAGGTTGGCGCCGAAGAAGCCGTTGGCCTGCGTGGAGGTGGGCCCGTTGGTCATCGCGCCGATCGTCACGACCGTCAGCGCGCCGGTGCCCCACACCGGCATGCCGGCCAGCGGCCCGGTGGCGAGCACGAGCCGGTTGTCGGGGTGGTCCCACGACACGTTGCCCTTGCCCTTGGCCGTCTCGCGATAGAGGATCATCGCGCCGAGCCCGGCGCCGCCGATCCAGTCGCGCATGCCCTCGGGCGACCAGGCCTCCGCCCAGCACTTCTTCTTCGTGAGGTCCACACGCAGCAGCTTGCCGGCGTAGGCGCCGGGCCGCCGCGGCTCGCTCGTGCTCTTCGCTCGCGCACTCAGGGTCGTAGTCGTCATACGGCCACCGGGGTGTCACCGGGCGCCTTCGACGGGCGCCCCAGGACGGTTTCGGGCAGCAGCCGGCCCGTGGTCTTGGAGGCGATGAACGCGGGCTTGACGTCGAACGGGTTCTTCCGGAGGTGGTCCTTGAAGCGGCCGAGCGAGACGCCCGACTGCACCAGGCCCTTGAGCATGCCCACGTCGTTGGTCGTCCAGATGTCGGCCGAGGGGCCGAGGATGATGGCGCCGGTGAGCCGGTCGCCGGTGAACAGCAGCTTGCGATACGCGGTGCGCTCGCGCTTGAGGCCGGAGATCGCCTCCGCCCTGGCGTCGTCCCAGGCGCCGAACGACGCCACGTCGAGGTGGCAGACCTCGACGATGTTGATGATGAGGCTGCCGCGGTAGCGCACGTCCCGGCCGGCCATGTTGGCGCCGGCGACGCGGCCGTGCTCCTGCGCGGTCGGCTCGATGGCGTGCACGGCCGCCTCGCCGGAGATGACGTCGCGGCCCTCGGCCACGTCGCCGGCGGCGTAGACGTTGGCGACGTTGCTGCGCAGCCGCTCGTCCACCACCACGCCCCGGTTCATGACGAGGCCCGAGCCCTTGAGCCAGTCGAGGTTCGTCGTGATGCCGGTCGCCATGATGACGACGTCGGCCACGATGTCGCTTCCGCCTGCGAAGTGGAGCCGCGTGCGGCCCTTGGCGTCCTGGATCTTCGTCAGGCGCGCGCCCGTCCGCACGGTGACGCCGTGGGCGCGCAGCCAGCCCTCGACGAGCTCGCCGCCGGTGGCGTCCACCATGCGCGGCAGCACGCGGGGCGCGATCTCGACGATCGTGAGCTTGGCGCCGAGCGCGAGGATCGAGTTCAAGATCGTGAACGAGATGAAGCCGGCGCCGACCATGGCGACCTGGCAGCCCGGCGTGATGGCCGCCAGCACCGCCCGCGCCTGCTCGAGGGTCCAGAACGAGTGCACGCCGGGCAGGTCGGCGCCCGGCACCGGCGCCCGGGCGGCCGACGAGCCGGTGGCGATGAGGCAGTCGTCGTACTCGACGACGGTGCCGTCGTCGAGCGTGCAGCGGTTGCCCTTGACGTCGAGCGCGGTGGCGCGGCGGCCGAGGTGCGACGTCACGCCCCACGCCGCCAGCTGGGCCGCGGTGGCCGTGTAGACGTGCGACTCGGCGATGGAGCGGTCGAGGTAGTACGGCAGCACCATCCGCGAGTACGGCTTCTCGGCGCTGACCAGCGTGATGTGCGAGCGCTCGCGCTCCTCCTCGCGGATCGTTCGGATCGCGTTGATGCCAGCGGTGCCGCCGCCGAGGATCAGATGCCGGGCGGCCATCAGCGGGCTCCTTCCATCGCCAGCACGGTCGAGAACCGCGTGGCGGCGAAGTCACCGATCCAGTCCGTGGTCCCCGTCTCGGCGTACTCGATGGCCGCGGTCGGGCAGGCGTGGGCGCAGGCGGGATCGCCACCGCACAGGTTGCACTTGAACGCCTTGCGGGTGTCGCCGTCGTAGAACATCGTGCCGTACGGGCAGGCGATCGTGCAGAGCTTGCAGCCGACGCACCGGTCGTCCACCACGTCCTTGGCGCCGGCCGCGTTGATGGTGATGGCGCCGACCGGGCAGGCCGTCATGCACCAGCCCTCCGCGCACTGCGTGCAGGTGTAGGGCGCGTACGAGGTGTGCCCCTCGAACGGCGACACGCGGATGACCGACTTGGCCGGCTGGAACACACCCGTCTGCATGTACGAGCACGCCAGCTCGCAGCGGACGCAGCCGGTGCAGCGTTCGGGAGTCAGCTTCAGGACTTTCATGCGCGCTTCTTCTTCCCCTGGCGGCCTGCGCCGCCCTCCAGCCGCCCGATGAACTCGTCGAGCGGGATCGCGGCCATCGTCATGCCGGCCACGCCGCCGCGCGCGCCCAGCTCGACCGACACCCGCGAGATCGTCGCATTGTCCGGCGCCTCGATGATCGTGACGAAATCGTACGGCCCCAGCACGGCGTACTGGGCCACCACGCGCGCGCCCATGCGCCGCACGTCGGCGTTGACCTTGCGGATCCACCCCGGACGCCCGCGCAGGACCTTGCGGCCGGACTCGGACAGCGTGCTCAGCATCACGTAAACGCTCACGGCGGGGGCCTCCTCGCGGCGGCGGTCCGCGCGACAACGCCGGGTAGTATAGCAGCCTGCAAGTCGTCGCGTAGGCCGCTGCAGCGCTTTACCTCAACGCGGCAGGTCGTCCATCACTTCGCGCCCGCGGCGCCGCACCGGGGGCGTGGCACGTCGCTTGCGCGTGCTCTCCGGCATGCGGCCCGTGGTCGCCGCCGTCATCGCCGGGCTGGCCGTGCTGCTCGCCGGCTGCGCCACCTCGACGCACGTGATGCAGATGGGGCCGCTCGGGGGCGGCAACCGCCTCGTCACCGTCGTCGTCACCGAGGACCGCAGCGTCGTGCGCCAGGAGTGCGCGAACATTCCCTCGGTGGGGCCGATCCTCGGCTGCCACCTCTGGCGCCGCCTGGCCCTGCCCGGCGTCGGGCCGGTGCAGCTGGTGAAGATCGTGCGCTTCACCGACGCGATGCCGTCGGACCTCGCGCTGGAGATCGACGTCCACGAGCTCTGCCACGCCATCGCCGCGCTGCAGCCGATCGACGACCCCTGCCACGCCGACAACCACGGCGTCATCGAAGCCGCCGGCAGCTCCGCCGTGCGCTGGCGCTAGGCTGCCGCGGTGGTGCGTGACAGAGGAGCGCGCCGGCTTCGCCGACGCGCTCCGAACGTTGGGGGGTTGGGGGCCATTCGGGGCCCCGATGTCAGACCGGCGCCCGCTCGTCCGACGGCTTCAGGAACGTGTAGACCGCGGTGAAGTCCTTGCGGCCGAGGCCGTGCGAGGAGGCCAGCCGCAGCACCTGCTGGGCGGCGGGGGCGACGACGACGGGCACGCGCAGCTCGCGGGCCGCGTTGACGGCCAGCCCGAGGTCCTTCGCCATCAGGTCGGTCATGAACCCGGGCGCGTAGTCCTGGCTGGAGGCCGAGCGCGCCACCAGGCCCGGCACCGGGTGCATGTGCTCCATCACCCAGGTGTTGCCCGACGACTTCGAGATCACGTCGGTCAGCACCTTGGCGTCCACGCCGAATCCCTCGGCGATGCGGAACGCCTCGCTGACGGCGACCGCCGCCACGCCGGCGATGAGGTTGTTGCAGAGCTTGGCGACCTCGCCGCTGCCGACGGCGCCGACGTGGATGATGTTGGCGCCCATCGCGGCCAGCGCCGGCCGCGCCTCCTCCAGGTCGCGGGCGTCGCCGCCGACCATGATCGCCAGCGTGCCGTCGGTGGCGCGCGGCACGCCGCCGGAGACCGGCGCGTCGAGGAAACGCACGCGCTGGGCGGCCAGCGTCGCCGCGACCCGGCGCGACATGCCCGGATCGATCGTGGACATGTCCACGCACAGCCGTCCGGCCGTTACGCCCTCCTTGACCCCGCCGGCGCCCAGGTACACGGTCTCCACCTGCGCCGACGACGGAAGCATCGTGATGACGAGCTCACTGCGCCGCGCCGCGTCGGCCGGCGAGGCCGCCACGGCGGCGCCGGCGGCCTTGGCCCCGGCCAGCGCCTCGGGCACGACGTCGTAGGCGACGACCGCGAATCCCTTCTTGACGAGGTTGGCGAGCATCGGGCGCCCCATCGTCCCGGTACCGATGAATCCGATCGTCATGCCGCGTCTCCTTTGCGCCGTATGATTAGGGGCCGTGTCGTCCCCGTCAAGTCCCGCGCGCC
>DASSLH010000303.1:0-5249 GCA_035689625.1 Candidatus Methylomirabilota bacterium
GGCTCCGTCCACGTCACGCCGTCCGGCATGCGCCGCCGCAGCGCGGTCAGCAGCAGCGTGCGCCGCTGGGCGTACTCGGCGGTCAGGCGGCTGGCATGGCGCTCGAGCAGCCGCCGCTCGCAGAAGCGATGCACGGCCGCCTGCAGCAGCGCGCTCGTGTGCAGGTCGGCCAGCTGCTTGGCGGCCTGCAGGCGCTCGACGAGCGGCGGCGGCGCCACCAGCCAGCCCAGCCGCAGGCCCGGGAACAGGATCCTGGAGAACGTGCCGATGTGGATCACGATGCCGGCCCGGTCGGCGGCTTTCAGCGGCGTGCCCGGCCGCGGGCCGTAGTGCAGGCCGCCGTCGAAGCCGTCCTCGACGATCGGCACCTGGTGCCGCGTGGCCGCCGCCACCAGCCGCCGCCCGGCCTCGGGCTCGAGCGTGAGCCCGGTGGGATTCTGCGCGCCCGACTGGCAGTAGAACAGCTTCGGCCCCTGCCGCTCGCAGAGGCGCTCGAACACGTCGGGCCGTGGCCCGGCGGCGTCCCAGTCGACCGGCAGCAGCCGGGCGCCGGCGGCGCGGAAGCCCTGCAGCGCGCCGGTGTAGGTCGGCTGCTCGATGGCGACCGCATCGCCGGGATCGAGCAGCGTGCGCGCGATGAGGTTGAATCCCTGCTGGGCGCCGTTGACGATGAGGATCTCCTCGGCTCGCGCCTCGACGCCGAAGCGCAGCAGGTAGCCGGCCAGGTACCGCCGCAGCGGCGCGTAGCCGCCCACCGGCGAGTACTGCAGCAGCGCGGCGCCGTCCTCGCGCACGACCTGGTTGAGGACGCGCCGGAAGGCGTCGGTCGGGAACAGGGCGCTGTCCGGCATGCCGCCGGCGAAGGAGATCGCCGCGCCGGCGCCGTTGCCGGCGCCCAGCCGCCGCAGCCGCTCCTCGTCGGCGGCGGCGATGCGCGCCGCCCGCGAGAGCAGCGCGTCCCAGTCGATCGGCGCCGGCCGCGCCGGGGGCGGCAGGGCCCGGCCGGCGAGCGGGCCGGCCACGAACGTCCCCTGCCCGACGTGGGCGTGGGCCAGGCCGGTCGCCACCAGCTCGGCGTAGGCCAGCGCGACGGTGGCGCGGTTCACGCGCAGGCGGCCGGCCAGCTCGCGGGTGGCCGGCAGCTTCACGCCGGGCGCCAGCAGACCCTCGCCGATGAGCCGCTCCAGGTGGGTCTGGATCTGGCGGGCCAGCGGCTTGTCGCGGTCGAGCGGGATGTCCATCCTGGCCAGCCATTTTCCTCGCTGATTGGCCGTGGTCAAGAGCCAATTGGCCTGGTCCGTCACCGGCCAATGTGGGGCGGGTATAATGCCGGCGATCGCACCTGGAGCCAGGAGGGCCGTCATGGCAGGCACGCCGATGAAAGAGTTCGCGGGGCTGTTCTACCGGGAGGGCGCGCTCGATCCCAAGACCATGCAGCTGGTGGCGCTGGCCGCAATGGCCGCCGCCGGCTGCACGTCCTGAGTGCCGGGACGCTTCGCGGCTGCGAAGCAAGCCGGCGCCACCGAGGACGAGATCAGCGAGACGCTCATGTACGCGATGCGCGGCCGGGCCCGGGCCGCCTGGTCCACCATCAAGTACATCCCGGGCGTCGAGGACCTGAACAAGGAGTGGAAGACCGCGTTCGAGCGCGAGCGGTCCGGCGCGTGAGGGACGCCGGAGGAGGCGGCCATGGCGGCGGGTGAGGCGCCGATCAGGCAGGCGGTGAAGTGGCTCGACGAGCAGCTGCGCGAGCGGCCGACGGCCGATCGCATGCGGCTGCTGGACGAGGCCGCCCGCCGCTTCGATCTCTCCCCGCTCGACGCCGACTTCCTCCTCCGGCACCTCGCCGAGCAGAAGCGCTGAGCGCATGAGCGACACCGCCCGCAAGATCCAGGAGCAGTTCGGGGGCAGCGCGGCCGCCTACGTCACCAGCGCCGGCCACGCCGGCGGCGAGGACCTCGACACGCTGCTGCGGTGGGGACGCGCCCTGCGCCCGGGCCGGGTGCTCGACGTCGCGACCGGCGGCGGCCACACGGCGCTGGCCTTCGCCGGCCTCGCGCGCGAGGTCGTCGCCTACGACCTCACGGAGGAGATGCTGCGCGCCGCCCGCGGCTTCCTGCGCGAGCGCGGCGGCGCCGCCGCCTTCGTGGCCGGCGACGTCGCGCTGCTGCCGTTCCGCGACGGCGCCTTCGACGTCGTCACCTGCCGCATCGCCGCCCATCACTTCGCCGACGTCGCGGGCGCCGTGCGCGAGGTCCGCCGCGTGCTGCGCCCCGGCGGCTCGTTCCTGCTGCAGGACATCCTGGGCCACGACGAGCCGGCCGCCGCCGCCTTCGTCACCGAGGTCGAGCGCCGGCGCGACCCGACGCACGCCCGCGCCTATCGGGCCGTGGAGTGGAAGGCGTTCCTGCGCGCAGCGGGGCTGACCGTCATGGACACCGCCACGGTCACCAAGCGGCGGCCCTGGGAGGAGTGGACGGCGCGCACGCGCATGACCGCCGAGGCCCGGCGCGAGCTCGACGCCTTCGTGCGCGCGGCGCCCGAGGCCTGCCGCGCGGCGTTCGACTTCCGCGTGGCCGGCGATCGGATCGAGTCGTTCACCGACCGGATGCTGCTGCTGCGCGCCGACCGCGACTGACGCTCACGGCACCCGGCGCAGGTCGATCTCGGCGTGACCCTCACGGCCGGGACCCTCGGCGCTGCTGAAGGTCGTCGTCATCTCGCCGAAGCGCCGCTCGCGCCCGCCCCGCAGCAGGTAGTAGACCGGCTGCGTCTCGCCGTCGTGGCCCGTCGCCGTGCCGGCGAGCTCCAGGACGTTCTTGCGAACGGCCGCCGTGCCCGACGCCGCCATCTTGCCGATCGTGCCGCGCCACGTGCCGTCGTCCGCCAGCCTCAGGTCGACCGGGGCCGAGCCCTGCACCAGGTGTGCGCCCGTCTCCCAGACGCTGCCCTGCCAGTGGCCGGCGAGGTCGGCCAGGTTGTTGGCGATCGACGCGGACGGCTCCACCGACGCGGTGCGCGTCGCGCGCCCGCAGCCCGCCGCGGCCAGCGCGGCGAGCGCGAGCACGAGGATTGCGTTTCTTGCCATTGCGCATGCTCCTCCTGAGGGACATGCCATGAGCAACCCGGATGCCAGTAGCGGGGGTATCAGGAGGTCTTGCGGAGGGAGACGAGGGCGTGATCCTCGCGCACGCCGTTGAAGGGCGTCGAGATCGCGCCCCAGCGCACGCTGCCGTCCCCCTTGAGGCCGTAGTACACGGACTGCCAGCGGCCGTCGGGCGAGCTGGCGAAGCCGTCGAGGACGAGCAGATCGCCCCGCCGCCCCGCGGTCCCCGAAGCCGTCATGCGGCCGATGGTGCCCCGCCAGGTGCCGTCGGGCGCGATGGTGACGTCCACGGCGGAGTTGCCGATGATCAGCCAGGAGCCGGTCTCGAACACCGAGCCGAGCCAGTGCCCGGCGAGATCGCCGACGTCGCCACCGGCCGTGGTCGTCGCGCAGCCGCCGAGCAGCGCCGCCACCAGCCACAGCGCGCACGCCGGCCGCGTCATCGCCGCAGCCGGACCAGCGTGGCGCCGCGCCCGCCGCGGTCCTCGGGGGCGTCGGCGTAGGCGGCGACGAGCGGATGCGTGGCGAGCAGCGCCTGCAGGCTGGCGCGCTGCACGCCGATGCCGCGGCCGTGGATGAGCCTCACCTCGGTGAGGCCGCGCGCGTGGGCGGCCAGCAGGTACTCGTGCACGACAGAGCGGACGTCGGCGGGGCGGAAGGAGTGCAGGTCGAGCGAGTCCTCGATGGGCAGCTCGACCGGCTCGTCGTCCTCCCCGCTCGCCGGCCTCACAGCCGGGGGCCGGCCTCCAGGTGCTGCGCCCAGTGCTGGAAGCTCGAGAGATCCTCCCCCGAGAGCTTGCACTGTCAGAAGGTGGCCGCGCGCTCGAAGAACGGCACGTCCACCACGCCGACGCTCTCGGCGCGGGCGGTCTCGACCACCTTCTGGGTCACCATCTGGCGCACGAACGGGATCGGGATCCGCGCCAGCCGGTGCAGCACCTCGTCGGTGCAGCGGATCCGCGTGCCCGGCAGCACCGGCCCCTCGCCGGCGGCCTCGTCCGGCGCGTGCTCGCACGTCTCGGGCACCAGCTGCTGCAGGCGCAGCGACACGTAGTCGGTGACCCAGGCCTGCAGGCCGGCCTTGGCGTCGGCCAGCTGACCCGGCGAGCGGTCGAGCTTCTCGCTCAGCGTGCCCAGCAGCTGCTCGAGGCGGCCCAGGCGCGCCTCGAGGCCGGAGAGTCGCTCGCTCACGTCCCGGTCATTCATGGCCCGTCATCCTAGCACGGGGCGGCGGGCGTGAAAGTCGGTCACGCGCTGGAAGGCGTCGGCCGCCCGCAGCACGGTCGCCTCGTCGAACGGGCGTCCGACGAGCTGCATGCCGACCGGCAGCCCGGCCGCGGTGAACCCGCACGGCAGCGCGCAGACCGGATGCCCGCTGAGGTTGAACGGCCGCGTGAAGCGGAGGAGCGCCGAGCGCACGTCACAGGGACCGTCGCCCAGCGTCACCTGGCGCGCGTCCACCGGCGGCGCCACCGTCGGCGTGCTCGGCGCCAGCAGCACGTCGCGCCGGGCCAGGGCCGCGTCCACCTCCTCGCGCACGAGCGCCCGCACCTGCTGGGCGCGCACGTAGTGCATGCCGCCCACGTAGGCGCCCAGGCGCAGGCGCTGCGCGATGTCAGGATCGTACTCGGCGGCGCGCGTGCGGAGCAGGTCGGCGTGATAGGCCAGCGCCTCGCAGGCCACGATCGGCAGCGAGGCCGCCGCCGCGTGCCGCATCGGCGCGCTGAGGTCCACCTCGTCCACGACCGCGCCGGCCGCGGCCAGCGTCCGCGCCGCCGTCTCGACCGCCTCGCGGACCTCGGCCGTGGACGTCTCGAGGAAGAAGGCGCGCAGCAGCCCCACCCGCAGGCCCTTGACGTCGCCGGTGAGCGCGGCCCGGTAATCGGGCACCGGCAGCACGCTCGTGCTGGGATCGGCAGGATCGTAGCCGGCCATCGCGCCCAGCATCAGCGCGCAGTCGGCGGCGGTGCGCGTCATCGGCCCCACGTGGTCCATCGACCACGCCAGCGGCAGCACGCCGCTTCGGCTCACGCGGCCGTACGTCGGCTTGAGCCCGGTGATGCCGCACAGCGAGGCCGGGATGCGGATGGAGCCGCCGGTGTCCGAGCCGAGCGCGCCCGGGGCCAGCCCCGCCGCCACCGCC
>DASSLH010000304.1:0-3702 GCA_035689625.1 Candidatus Methylomirabilota bacterium
AACCAGAAGCCGTCGTCGTCGATGAAGGCCCAGTCGCCGTGGACCCAGACGTTGGGCCAGCGCGACCAGTACGTCTCCTCGTAGCGCTGCGGATCCTTCCAGAAGCCGGCCGTCATGCCCGGCCACGGGCGCGTGATCACCAGCTCGCCCACCTGCCCGCGCACGGGGCGGCCGTCCTCGTCGAAGCACTCGGCGGCCATGCCGGGAATCGGACCGGCGAACGAGCACGGCTTGATCGGCGCCACTGGAAAACAGCCCAGAATCCCACCCGAGATTTCCGTTCCTCCGGTGTAGTTGATGATCGGCAGACGCGCTTTTCCAGCGTTCTCGAACAGCCACTTGTACGGCTCGGGGTTCCACGGCTCGCCGGTGGAGCCGATGATCCGCAGCGAGGACAGGTCGTGGGCGTGCACGTGCTCGGGGCCGTGCGGCATCAGCGCGCGCACCGCCGTCGGCGAGATGCCCATCACGCTGATGCGATGGCGCTCGACCAGCGACCAGAGCCGGGCGGGGCTGGGAAAGTCCGGCACGCCCTCGAACACGACCGCCGTGGCGCCGTGGAAGAGCGCGGCGGTGATCGCCATCGGGCCCATCAGCCAGCCGAGGTCGGTCAGCCAGAACAGGCGATCGTTCTCGCCGACGTCCATGCAGTAGCCGAAGTCGTGCGCGGTCTTGATGAGGAAGCCGGCGTGCGTGAGCACCGCGCCCTTGGGCTTTCCGGTCGTGCCCGACGTGTAGATGATGAGGCACGGGCGGTCGGCCTCCACCGGCAGCGCGGGCGCGCGATCGCTCCGGCCGGCGACGACCTCGTGCCACCAGTGATCCCGGCCGGCCGTCCACGGGATGTCGCCGCCGAGCCGCCGGTAAACGATCACCGTCGTCACCGTCGGGCACTGCGCGACCGCCTCGTCGGCCGTCTCCTTCACCTTGACGACTTTGCCGCGGCGCTGGAAGCCGTCGGCGGTGATGAGCGCCTTGGCCTCGCAGTCCGACAGGCGCGAGGCGACGGCGCCGGCGCCGAAGCCGGAGAAGCACGGCGTGTAGATCGCGCCGATCTTCATCGCGGCCAGCGTGGCGATGGCCGCCTCCGGCGACATCGGCAGGAAGATGCCGACGCGATCGCCCTCGCCGACTCCCAGCGCCTTCAGGCCGTTCGCGAGCCGGTTGACCTCGGCGTTCAGCTCCGCGTAGGTCAGCGTGCGCGACTGGCCGTCGTCGCCCTCCCAGACGATGGCCGGCTTGCCGCCGCGCCCGGCGTCCACGTGGCGGTCCACGCAGTTGTCCGTGAAGTTCAGGCGGCCGCCCGGAAACCACGCGGGCCACGGCACGCCGCGCGACTCGTCGAGCACGCGCGTGTACGGCGCGCTCCAGCGCACGCCGATGTCCTTGACCACCGCGTCCCAGTACCACTCCGGGTCGGCGATCGAGCGGCGCTGCAGCTCGGCCAGGGATGTGATGCCGTGGGTCTTCATGAACCGCGCGATGCGCGAGCGCTCCAGGTGCTCCGCTGTCGGCCGCCAGACGATGCCGCTGCTCTCGGTGGTCATGGGCTCGCCCCTATGATAAACGTTCGCCATGCCAGACAACGTCCTGCTCACGCGCGACGGCCCGATCGCCACGGTCACCCTCAACCGCCCCGACCGGCGCAACTCGCTGAGCGATCCCATGCTCACCGAGCTGGCCCAGGCCTTCGGCGAGCTGCGTGACGACGCGGCCACCCGCGTGGTCATCGTCACCGGCGCGCCGCCGGTATTCTCCGCCGGAGCCGACGCCGGGCTCAAGTCGTCCATGACGCCCGAGGAGCGGCGGCACGCGATGGCCACCCGCAAGAGCCAGTTCCGGCGTCTCTTCGAGCGGGCGAACACGCTGCTGGAGAGCCTGGAGCAGACCACGATCGCCGCCATCAACGGTCACGCCGTCGGCGGCGGCTGGGGGCTCACGCTGGCCTGCGACTTCCGCCTCGCCGCCGCCGAGGCCCAGCTCTGGATCCCCGAGGTGGACCTCGGCGTGCCGCTCGGCGTCGCGTCCACTACCCGCTTCGTGCGGCTGGTGGGGCCGGCGCGCGCCAAGGAGATCATCATGGACTGCCGGCGCTACTCGGCCGAGGAGGCGCGCCAGTGGGGGCTCGTGCACAAGGTCGTGCCCGGCCACGAGCTGGCCAAGGCCGCCCGCCAGTACGCCGAGCTCATGGCCGCCAAGCCGTTCCGGCCGCTGGCCGAGATGAAGGCGCGCATCAACGCCATCGCGCGCACCGCCGTTCCCGAAGTCAACGCGATGACCGAGGGCTTCCTGGAGCGCCCGTGATGCTGGAGGGCATCCGCGTCCTCGACCTCTCGCGCGTCATCGCCGGGCCCTACAGCGCGATGATGCTCGCCGACCTCGGCGCCGACGTCGTGAAGGTCGAGCGTCCCGGCCGCGGCGACGACATGCGCTACCTGGGCGGCGGCAAGGACGGCATGAGCCTGGGGTTCGCCACGATCAACCGTAACAAGCGCGCGATCGCCGTGGACATCCAGCATCCCGAGGGCCTGAAGATCATTCTCGAGCTGGCGCGGCGCGCCGACGTCGTCCTGGAGAACTTCATCCCCGGCGTCGCCGACAAGCTGGGCGTCGGCTACGGCACGATCAGCGCGACCAACCCCGCGGTCGTGTACGCCTCCGTCAGCGGCTACGGCCAGGACGGACCGTACGCGCGGCGCCCGGGCTACAACACGATCGCGATGGGCATGAGCGGCCTCATGGCGCTGACCGGCCAGCCCGGCGATCCGCCCACGCGGCCCGGCGGCTCGATCTCCGACGTCGCCGCCTCCTACATCGCCTTCGGCGCCGTCTGCGCGGCGCTCGTGCAGCGCTTCCGCACCGGCCGCGGCCAGCACGTGGACGTGAGCCTGCTCGCCTCCAGCGTCGCGCTGCTGCCGGATCCCGCCGCTCACTACTTCACGTCCGGCGTCGCGCCCAAGCGCGTCGGCAACCGCAATCCGAACGTCACGCCGGCCGAGGCGTTCAGGGCCGCCGACGGCTTCATCAACGTGGTGATCCTCAATCCCGACCAGTACGCGAAGTTCTGCCGGGCGCTGGAGGACGACGGCCTCGTGAGCGATCCGCGCTTCGCGAGCAACGACGCGCGGATCGCCAATCACCCCGAGTTCAAGGCGCGCGTGGAGGCCGCGCTGGCCAGGCGCCCGGTCGCCGACTGGGTCGAGCGTCTCATCGCCGTCGGGATCGCCGCCGGACCGATCTACGAGTTCGACCAGGTGTTCGAGGACGAGCAGGTCCGGCACCTCGGCATGGTCCAGGAGGTGGAGCAACCGGGCCTCGGCGCGATCCGGATGCTCGGCTTTCCATTCGCCGTCGGCGGCGTCCGGCCGCCCGTGAGACGCCCGGCGCCGCGCCTGGGCGAGCACACTCGCGAGGTTCTGCGCGAGCTCGGTATTTCGACCAGCGAGATCGAGCGCTTGGCCTCGGCTGGTGCAGTCGCCGTGTCAGACTAGACTACTCGCCTCATGTTTGGTATATATCCGCCGTGGACCTTCGACGGCGGATGGAGCTGCTCTCCGAGGCAGCGATGCCGGATCGCGAGCAGGGCATGCCGCGTCACCGTCGGTCGGTCGGCATCCCCGGCCGGCCGCTCACCTCCATGGGCATCGCCCAGGCGCGCATCCCCGGCGGCGGCTCGATCAACCTCATGCGCGTCATGCAGAC
>DASSLH010000305.1:0-8374 GCA_035689625.1 Candidatus Methylomirabilota bacterium
CTCGCCGATCGCGCGGGGCGCGGGCGGCAGCGTCGCGGTCGAGCGCAGCCGCAGCGTGCCGTCGGGGTCCCGCTGCATCTCGATCCGGGGCGTCGTGAAGAGCGCTCCCATGACCCTGCGAGTTTACCTCCCGGACGGCCCGGCCGGGCGGCGACGCACGCGCTCCACCGCCTGCACCAGCCCGCCGGGCAGCAGCAGCACGATGGCGACGAACAGCGCGCCGAAGATCAGCAGGTGGAAGTCCACCCAGCGCACCGCCAGGTACTCCTTGAGGACGACGTAGAGGACGGCGCCCAGCACGGGGCCGTGCAGCGTGCCGACGCCGCCGATGTAGGTCATCAGCAGCGCGTCGAACGTCCACGTCGGGTTGAACGCGTGGGCCGGGTAGTAGCTGATGTGGTAGTAGCCGAACAGCCCGCCGGCCAGCCCCGCCAGCGCGGTGGACAGCGCCAGCGCCGTGAGCTTGAGCCGCAGCGCGCCGACGCCGGAGGCCTCGGCCGCCGCCTCGTCCTCGCGGATCGCCTGCATGCCGAGGCCCGCGCGCGAGCCGGCCAGCGTCGCCACCGCGAGCACCGAGAGCGCGGCCAGCGCCAGCGCCATGTAGTAGCGATCGGTGAGCCGGTAGCCGGCGATCGTCGCCGCCGGCAGCGTGGAGATCTCCGGCAGCACGTTGCCGACGGTCGTCCTCAATATTTCGCCCAGCGCCAGCGTGCCGATGGCGAAGTAGGCGCCGCGCAGGCGGAAGGCGGGCGCGCCGATGACCAGCGCGAAGGCCGCGGCCAGCGCCGCGCCGGCCGCCATCGCCGCCACGATCGGCGCGCCGCCGATCCACAGGCGGCGCGCCAGCAGCGCGCCCAGTCCGAAGAACGCCGCGTGGCCGAGGTTCACCTGCCCCGCGTAGCCGGCCACGACGTTCCAGCTCTGGGCCAGCGTGATCGAGAGCAGCACGAGGAACACGAAGTTGAGCACGTCGTCGCGCCGGACGGCGAGCGGCAGCAGCGCCAGCGCGGCGAGCGCGGCCAGGATGCCGATCGCCCAGGCGCGCTCGTGGCGGGCGTCGCTCACTTGCCGAACAGCCCGCGCGGCCGCGCGACCAGCACGACCACGAAGATCACCAGGCCGACCACCTCGCGGTAGGGACCACCGAAGGCGGCCGCGCTGGCCGCCTCGGCCACCCCGAGCACGAGGCCGCCGACGAAGGTGCCGAGCATCGAGCCGAGCCCGGCCAGCACGACGACGATCAGCGCCTTGAGCGTCCATTCCAGGCCGATCGACGGGCTCACCGAGTAGCCGACGCTCACCAGCGTGCCGGCGGCGCCGGCCAGCGCGGTGCCGAGGGCGAACGCGAGCAGGTAGGCGCGACGCACGTCGATGCCGGTGAGCAGGGCCGCCTGCCAGTCCTCGGCCGTCGCTCGGATCGCCTTGCCCCAGCGCCAGCGCGCCAGCAGCAGGTGGAGGCCGCCGATGAGCAGCAGCGCCAGCAGCAGGCTGAGCAGGCGCACGAGCGGGATCGTCAGCTCGCCGAGCGTGAGCACGGCCCCGCCGTAGGGCGTGACGATCGAGCGCTCGTCGGCCGTCCACAGGCGCACCGCCAGCGCGTGCAGCGCCAGCGCCAGCCCGAAGCCGATCAGCAGGGAGTTCTTCACGCGCGTCTCCTCGTCGGCGCGCACGACGAAGCCGAACAGGCCGAGGTAGAGGACGACGCCGAGGAGCAGGGCCCCCGGGATCACCAGCGCCAGCGAGGCGAACGGGTCGAGGCCGAGCAGGCCGACGGCGAAGAACGCCCCGTAGCCGCCCAGCATGATGAGCTCGCCGTGGGCGACGTCGAGGACCTTCATCACGCCGAAGACGAGCGAGAGGCCGGCGGCGGCCAGCCCGTACAGCCCGCCGATCAGCAGGCCGAGCAGCAGCTGCTGGGCGAGGATGCTCATGGCCGGACGGCGAGCGGGCCCAGGTAAGCGCGGCGGACGTGCGGATCGCGCAGCACGTCGGCGGCCGCGCCGTGGCTCACGACGCGCCCGGACTCCAGGACGTAGGCGCGGTGGGCCAGCGTGAGCGCCGCCTGCACGTTCTGCTCGACGAGGAAGATGCCGACGCCCCCGCGGTTGATTTCGGCCAGCGCGGCGAAGATCGCCGCCACCAGCCGGGGCGCGATGCCGAGCGAGGGCTCGTCGAGCATCAGCAGCGCCGGGCTGGTCATCAGCGCGCGGCCGACGGCCACCATCTGCTGCTGGCCGCCCGACAGCGCGCGCACCAGCTGGCGCCGGCGCTCGCGCAGGTCGGGAAACAGCGCGTAGACGCGCGCGAAGCTCTCGGCGCGGCGCCGGCGCGCCCGCTCGGTGAACGCCCCCAGCTCGAGGTTCTCCTGCACGGTCATGCCGCCGAAGAGCCGCCGGCCCTCGGGCACCAGCACCACGCCGCGCTCGACCACCACGTGCGGGCGCAGCGCCGTGAGGTCCTCGCCGTTCCAGCGGATCGTGCCGGCGCCCGGGCGCAGCAGGCCGGCGATCGCGCTCATCAGCGTCGTCTTGCCGGCGCCGTTGGGACCGAGCAGCGCGACGATCTCGCCGGCCCCGACCGAGAGCGAGACGCCGGACAGCACGCGGACGTCGCCGTAGGCGGCGTCGAGGCCGCGGATGTCAAGCACGCATGGGGCTCCCCCGCTCGCTGCCGAGGTAGACGTCCACCACGGCCGGGTCGGCGGCCACCGCCTCCGGCGCGCCCTCGGCGATCTTCTCGCCGGCGCTGAGCACGATGATCCGCCGCGAGAGGTCCATGAGCGCCCACACGATGTGCTCGACCATCAGGATCGTCAGGCCCTCGCCCAGCAGCCGGCGCACCAGCGCCATGGCCGTCGCCGTCTCTGTGGGGTTGAGCCCGGCCATGAACTCGTCGAGCAGCAGCAGCGCGGGCGAGGTCGCGAGCGCGCGCGCCAGCTCCAGGCGCTTGCGATCGATCAGCGTCAGCCGGGCGGCCGGCACGCCCGCGCGGCCCTCGAGCCCGACCAGCGCCAGCAGCCGGTGGGCCTCGGCCACCGCCTCGGCGCGGCCCCCGGCGGCGCGGCCGTAGAGCCGGCCGACCAGCACGTTGTCGAGCGCGCTGAGGCCGGCGAAGGGGCGCACGAGCTGGAAGGTGCGCGCCACCCCGCGCGCGCAGATGCGGTGCGGCGGCAGGCCGGCGATGTCCTCCCCGCGCAGGCGGACACGGCCGGCGTCGGGGGCGAGCGCGCCGGCGATCAGGTTGAACAGGGTCGTCTTGCCCGACCCGTTCGGTCCCATGATGCCGACGAGCTCGCCCTCGGCGACGGTGAAGCTGACGTTCGAGACGGCGCGAACGCCGCCGAAGCCCTTCGAGACCCTGTCGACCTCGAGCAAGGCCTCAGCGCTTGGCGAACGGCGGCGCCGGGTACACGAGCGGCGCCGTCGCGAACTCCTTGGGCCAGACCAGCTCCTGCTTGCCGTTGATCCACTGCACGAACACGGCCTGGATGGCGCCGGTGCCGTCGGGATGGAACTTCACCGGCCCGATGACCGTCGTCATGTCGGTCGCGGCGATCGCGTCACGCACCTTGGCGTGCTCGGTGGCGCCGGCCCTGGCGATGGCGGCGGCCGCGATCTGCACGCAGGCGTAGGCGGGGCCGACGATCGGATCGGCCGGGCGGCCGAGCTTCTTCTGGTACGCCTCGTTCAGCTCCGCGACGCCGGGCGCCTTGACGGCGTGGTGCCAGCCGGGCGCGAGCACGACGTCGTCGCCGTCCTTGCCGAGGTTCTTGGACCACACCGGCGGGTCGGGCGCGCGCACGAAGAACGTTAGCTTCGGCGTGTACGACAGCTCCTTCATCTGCTTGATGATCGTCATGCCGTCGGGCGGCGTCGGCACGCCGAAGACGGCCTCGGCGTTGGCCGCCTTGGCCTTGAGGATCAGGTCGGAGAAGTCCTTGGAGCCGGGCGCGTACTCGCCGTGCACGACGACCTGGTAGCCGGCCGCCCTGGCCGCCTCGCTCCACGCCGTGTTCATCTCCTGGCCCCAGTCGGTCTTCTCCTGGAAGATCGCCACGGTCTTCGGCCGCTCGGCGGCCGGGATCAGCGCCAGCAATCCCTGCGTCTGCTTGCCGATGTCCGGTGACTTCCAGAACGGCGAGAACAGGTACTTGAAGCCCTGCTGGTGGATCTTGTAGAGGCCGAACGCCACGCCGAGGTACGGGATCTTGTTCTTCTCGGCCACCGAGGCCGCCGCCGCGTGCAGGTCGGAGCCGAAGCCGCCGAGGTAGGCGACCACGCCCTGCGAGGCCAGCGTCTCCATGCGCGCCACCGTCTTCGTCGCGTCCGACTCGTCGTCCAGCAGCAGCAGCTCCAGCGGCGTCTTCTTGCCGCCCACGCTGACGCCGCCGGCGGCGTTGATCTGCTCGACGGCGATCTCGTAGCCCGCGCGCACCTGGGCGCCGCCGGGGCCGTAGCGCCCGGTCAGCGGCACCACCGCGCCCAGCTTGATCGTCTGGGCCGCCGCCGGCAGCGGCAGCGCGAGCAGGGCGAACAGCAGCAGGACCAGTCGTCTCATCACGAGGCTCCTCCTGATCGGGCTCCCCAGACGGCGCGGGCCGTCTCGGCCACGACGCGCAGCTTGCGCGCCTGGTCCTCGGGGGCGATGCGATTGCCTTCCATGGTCGAGGCGAAGCCGCACTGCGGGCTCAGCGCCAGCCGGGCCAGCGGCATCCGGGCGGCCGCCTCGTCGATGCGCCGGCGCAGCTCGTCCACGCTCTCGACACGCGGCTTCTTGGTGGTCACCAGGCCGAGCACGACCTCGCGGTCCGCCGGCATCGCGCGCAGCGGGTCGAAGCCGCCCGAGCGCTCGTCGTCGTACTCGAGCAGGAAGCGCCGGAAGCGGCTCCTGGAAAAGACCCGGGCGATCGGCTCGTAGCCGCCGCTGGCGTAGAACATCGAGCGGTTGTTGCCGCGGCAGATGTGCAGCGCGAACGTCACGCCGGGCTGGCCGGCGATGACGGCGTTGTCCATCTCGATGCAGGCGTCGATGAGCCGGTCGGGGTCGCTGCCGCGCTGCCGGTAGCCCTCGCGCAGCGCCGGGTCGAGCAGCGCCGCGTACTGCGGCGCGTCGATCTGCACGTACGCGCAGCCCAGCCGCGCCAGCTCGGCGATCTCGCGCCGGGTGAGGTCCACCACGTCGGCCAGGTAGGCGTCGCGCGTGGGATAGGCGGCGGCGGACTTCTGCGGGTCGTAGTAGGCGGCCGCCTGCTGGGTGCTGATCAGCGTGACCTTGGCGGGCTTGGACGTGCGCGCGCGCAGGTAGGTGAACTCCTCGCCGCACATGCTGCGCCGCCAGCGCAGCCGCTCCACCACCACCGGCCGCTTGAACACCAGCTCGCCGCCCTGCTCGTCGTGAAACGGAATCGCCCAGCCGCCGAACTTATCGAAGCCGTCCAGCGCGTCGATGAGGTGGCCGAAGAACGCGTAGCGCCGCAGCTCGCCGTCCGTGATGACGTCGAGGCCGGCGGCCTCCTGCAGCTGGATCGCCTCGTCCACCGCGCGGTCCTCGACGCGCTTGAACTCGGCGGGCGCCAGCCGGCCGGCCTCCAGCGCCTCGCGCGCCTGCACGAGGTAGGGCGGCCGCAGCAGGCTGCCGACGACGTCGGCCCGGATCACCGCGCGCCGTTCCCCTTCCGGGCGCGGATGGCCCGCACGGTCTCGGGCTTCGCGCACGGCACGACCTCGGCCCAGCGCGCGCCATCCTGGGCGACGCGGATGAGCGGTGTGCGTGAGCTGGATGGCGAGTCGCGCATGACGAGCTGGAGCGCGTGGGTCGGGGCCAGCGGCCAGTCGAAGCGATCGGACGCGACCCGCGCCTCGTCCGCGGACAGCGTCATCATCGTCCACTGGCGATCGGCCGGCACGGGGGTCTCCGCCCAGCGCAAGACCGAGTCCCGCCACCACTCGCCGACGTCGCCGGTGATGCACGCGCGCGACGCCGGCTGCACGAGCGTGGCACGCGCCTCGACCGTACGCGAGTTGATGGCATCGATGATCTCGCGGGCGAACTTCGCATCGTAGGACGGGCTCTGGGCGGAGGCGCCCGACGCCAGCGCCAGCACCAGCGCGCTCGCCAGCGAGAGCCTCATGCGCGCTCCCCGCTCAGCAGCTCCTTGGCGATGATCATGCGCTGGATCTGGTTGGTGCCCTCGTAGATCTGCATGATCTTGGCGTCGCGCATGAAGCGCTCCACCGGGAACTCGCGTGTGTAGCCGTAGCCGCCGAAGACCTGCACGGCGTCGGTGGCGACCTTCATCGCCGCGTCGCCGGCCGTGCACTTGGCCATCGAGGCCTCCAGCGTGTTGCCGCGGATGCCGGCGTCCACCTGCCGGGCGGCGTGGTGCACCATCAGCCGCGCGGCGTGCGTCGCCATCGCCATGTCGGCCAGCATGAACTGGATCCCCTGGAAGGCGCCGATCGGCTGGCCGAACTGCTGGCGCTCCTTCGCGTACCCCACCGCGGCGTCCAGCGCGGCCTGGGCGATGCCGACCGCCATCGCGCCCGTCGCCGGCCGCGTGAGGTCGAGCGTGGACATCGCGATCGTGAAGCCCTCGCCCTCGGCGCCGAGGCGCTGGCTGGCGGGAATCGCGCAGTCGGTGAAGTGCAGCGCGACGGTGGGCGAGGCGCGGATGCCGAGCTTCTTCTCCTTCTTGCCGACCTCGAAGCCCGGCGTGCCCTTCTCCACCAGGAACGCGGTGACGCCCTTGGCGCGCTTCGACGGATCGACGGTGGCGAACACGGTGATCACGTCGGCGTGGCTGCCGTTGGTGCACCACTGCTTGGAGCCGTTGAGCACGTAGTGATCGCCGCGGCGCACGGCCGTGGTCTTGAGGCCGGCAGCGTCGGAGCCGGCGCCCGGCTCGGACAGCGAGTAGGCGGCCAGCAACTCGCCGCTGGCCAGGCCCGGCAGGTACTTCTTCTTCTGCGCCTCGCTGCCGGCGAGCAGGATCGGCAGGCCGCCGAGCGGCTGGTCCAGGTACTGGGTGGCGGTCGCCGCGCACGCCCAGGCGATCTCCTCGGTCACCAGCGACAGCGCCAGGCAGCCGAGGTCGTTGCCGCCGTAGGCCTCCGGCACCCAGATCGCGAACAGGCCGGCCTCGACGATCGCCTTCATGGACTCCACCGGATAGCTCTCGGTCTCGTCGTAGTGCGCGGCGTGGGGCGCGATGCGCTCGCGCGCGATCTTGCGGGCGAGGTCGCGGATCATGCGCTGCTCGTCGGTCAGGTAGAACAGCTCGCTCATCGGCGGCCCCTCATGGCCGGTCTATGGTATAGGAGAACCCGTGGATCGGGCGACTCTCGCGAGCCTGGTGGTCCAGTTCACCGAGGCGTTCAACGCCAACGACCTCGACGCGGTCATGGCGTTCATGGCCGAGGACGCCGTGTACGAGGAGTTCACCGGGACGATCAACCGCGGCAAGGCGGCCATCCGGGCGGCATTCGTCCCGCAATTCCGGGGCGACTTCGGCAAGATGCGCTTCGAGAGCGAGGACCTGTTCGTCGACGCCGCCACCGGCAAGGCGCTGATCCGCTGGGTCTGCCGGCTGGAGACGAAGCGCGGCCCGGCCGGCTGGCGCGGGCTGGACATCCTGCACTTCGAGCACGGCCTGGTGAAGCAGAAGCTCACCTACGCGAAGGCGAAGGTGCCGCTCCTGCAATAACCAGCGCGTCCACCGCGACGACATCCGCGCCGGCGGCGATGAGCGGGTTGACGTCGATCTCGACGATGCGCGGCTCGGTCGCCATGAGGTCGGCGACGGCGTGGATCGCGGCCAGCAGCGGCGCCGGCGTGACGGCGCGCAGCCCGCGTGGACCGGCGAGCAGCCGCGGGCGCGCGCCCTCGCCGAGCATCTCCTCGGCCTCGCCCTCGGCCAGCGGCGCCAGCCGCACGGACACGTCGCGCACGACCTCGGTCAGCACGCCGCCGGTGCCGAACGCCACCACCGGCCCGAACACCTCGTCGCGGCGGGCGCCCAGCAGCAGCTCCACGCCGGGGCCGACGCGCTCCTGCACGACGAAGCGCGTGGCGCCGGTGCGCGCACGCAGCTCCTCGCACGCCGCCCGCGCCGCCGCCGCATCGCGCACGTCGAGGCGCACGCCGCCGGCCTCCGTCTTGTGCGTGAGCCCCGGCGCGTCGGCCTTGATCACCACCGGGTAGCCGATCCCCTCGGCGGCGGCGACCGCGGCGTCGGCGCCGGCGACGATCGCCTCGCGGCAGAAGCGGAGGCCGCACTCCTCCAGCAGGCGGCGCGCGAGCGCGTAGGGCAGCGGGCCGCGCGCCTCGTCGAGCGCGCGGCGGACGTCGGCGGCCCGCGCGGGCGGGCGCGGCGTCC
>DASSLH010000306.1:0-18998 GCA_035689625.1 Candidatus Methylomirabilota bacterium
CGGGATCCACCATGCCGTGCTCGTCCACGCCGACGTAGGTCACGTCGAAGCCCTGGCTCTCCAGCCACTGACAGGCGCGCAGCACCGCGTGGTGCTCGATCTTGGAGGTGATGAAGTGCCCGCGGCCGCGCGCGTAGGCGATCCCCTTGAGCGCCATGTTGTCGGACTCGGTGCCGCCCGACGTGAACACGACTTCCTCGGGCGCGACCTTGAGGAAGCGCGCCACCCGGTCGCGGGCGGCGTCCATGCCGGCACGCGCCTCGCGGCCGAAGCCGTGCACGCTGGACGGGTTGCCGAACTTCTCGCTGAAGTACGGCAGCATCTCGGCCACGACCTCCGGATGCACCGGTGTCGAGGCGTTGTGATCGAGGTACACGCGACGGCTCATGCCTTGCTCCCCCCTGGTCCGGATGTTACGCTCGGCCCGCGATGGACCTCGCCAAGAAGAAATTCGGTTTGCTGCTCTCCAGCGGTCCCGAGCGCGCCGACAATCTCGAGGCCGCCGTCGGGCTGGCCGAGGCGACGCTGGCGCGCGGCGCCCAGCTCTATCTCTACCTCATCGACGACGGCGTGCGCGCGCTGGACGATCCGCGCGTGGGCGCGCTGGCCGACCGCGGCGCCAGGCTGTTCGTGTGCGCCTACGGCTGCCAGAAGCGCGGCGTGCCGCTGCGCGACGCCGACCGCGTCACCTACTGCGGCCTGGTGGTGCTGACCGACCTGATCAACGGCACCGATCGCTTCGTCGCCCTGAACTGATCCGCCGCCCGTGTCCGACCCGCAGCCCGTCCTCGTGATCATCGGCGCCGATCCGCGGACGTCCGGCCGCGCGTTCGAGGCCATGCGCATCGGCGTCGGCGTGGTGGCCGGCGAGAACGAGGTGACGTTCGTGCTGCGCGGCCCGGCCGTCCACCTGCTGGACGCCGACACCGACGAGCTGGTGGACGGCGACGACATCGCGAAGTTCCGCGACAACCTCAAGCGGCTCGGCGTGCCGTTCCACGTCGAGGCCGAGGCCGTCCCTGCCGACCCCGACTGGAACGAGGGCGGCCATCCCGTCGTGCGCGTCTCGCGCGCCGAGATCGCCGGGCTGGTGCGGGCCGGCCGGCGCTTCATCGTGTTCTGATGCGCGTCCTGCACCTGCTCAAGGGCGCCGACGCCGGCCTGGCGCTGGAGACGATCGCCCAGCAGCGCGCCGCCGGCGACATCGTCACGCTGGCGCTGCTGCCCGGCGCCGCGCTGGCGCCGCCGGCCGGCGTCACCGTGCGCCGCGTGCCCGGCGAGCTGTCGTGGGACGGGCTGCTGGAGGAGATCTTCCAGGCGGATCAGGTCATCACCTGGTAGGGCGCTCATCGGTTCCGGTACTCGTCCAGCCACGCCATCTGGATCTTCTCCAGCGTGGACTCCGTGGACGCCCTGGGGTCGTCGCCGAACCCCTCCAGCTCGGTCACCCACTTGTGCAGGTCGGTGAAGCGCACGGTCAGCGGGTCGACCTCGGGGAACTTCTCGCTGAGCGCGATGCCGATGTCCTCCACGTCCCGCCACATCATTTGGGGATCTCCACCACCACGTCGCCGTGCACGACGGCCTGGCAGCCCAGGCGCGAGTGGATGGTCAGCCCCTCGGCCATGTCCAGCCGATCCTCCTCGTCGGTCTCCATCTCGCTGAGGTTCTCGGCGCCCTCCTTGACGATCACGTGGCAGGTCGTGCAGGCGCAGGAGCCGCCGCAGTTGTGCTCGAGCTCGATGTCGTTGGCCAGCGCGATGTCCAGCAGCGAGCCGGGCTTGCCGTGGTCGGCGAGCGGATACTTGGAGTCATCCACTTCGACGGTCTTGCCCAGCGGCAGGAACGTCACCTTGTGCACCCCCATCACTGCTTCTCCATGATCTCGTCGGCGCGCTTGGTGCCGAGCGCGCCCTTGAGCGCCGCGTCCATCATCGCCTCGGCCAGGTGCTCGGTGGCGTGGTTGAGGTCGGTCGTGCGCTCGCGGATGGCGTCGCGGTCCGCGCCGGCCCGCGCCTGGCGCAGCGTCGCCACCGCCGCGTCGATCGCCGTGCGCTCGTCGGCGCCCACCAGTGGCCCGGCCTGGCGCAGCGCGCGCTCGACGTGGGTCAGCACGGTGTCGGCCTCGTTGCGCGCCTCGATCAGCAGCCGCGCCTCGACGTCGGCCTCGGCGTAGGTGAACGACTCCTCGACCATGCGCTCGACGTCGGCCTCGCTCAGGCCGTAGGTCGGCTTCACCTCGATCGAGGCCTCCTTGCCGGTGCGCTGTTCGCGCGCGCGCACCTGGAGGATGCCGTTGGCGTCGATGAGGAACGTCACCTCGATCTTGGGCATGCCGGCCGGCATCGGGTCGACGCCGCGCAGCTCGAAGCGTGCCAGCGAGCGGTTGTCCTTGGCCAGCTCGCGCTCGCCCTGCAGCACGTGCATGTCCACCACCGTCTGCCCGTCCACCGACGTCGTGAACATCTCGCGCGCGCTGGTCGGGATGGTCGTGTTGCGCGGGATGAGGACGGACACGATGCCGCCCAGTGTCTCGATGCCGAGCGACAGCGGCGTGACGTCGAGCAGCAGCATGTCGGTGATGCCACCGGCCAGGATCTGGGCCTGCACGGCGGCGCCCAGCGCGACCACCTCGTCGGGATTGAGCTGGCTGTGCGGTGTCTTGCCGAACAGCTCCTGCACGCGCCGTCGCACCAGCGGCACGCGGGTGGAGCCGCCGACCAGCACGACCTGGTCGATGTCGGCCGGCGCGAGCCCGGCGTCGGCCAGCGCCTGCCGGCAGGGGCCCAGCGTCTTGGCCACCAGCGGCTCGATCAGGCGCTCGACCTCGGCGCGCGTGATCACGCGGTGGTAGACGAAGTTGCCGAGCGGCAGCGACAGCGTCGTGCGGTCCTCGCTGGAGAGGCGGATCTTCGCGGCCTCGGCCGCCAGCCGCAGCTCCTGCAGGGCCTCGCTGTCGTGGGCGAGGTCCACGCAGTCGCGCGCCAGCTCGGCGTGGTGACGCGCCTGCACGTCCTCCAGCAGCCACAGCGTCAGCACGCGGTCGAAGTCGTCGCCGCCCAGGTGCGTGTCGCCGTTGGTGGCGAGCACCTCGAAGATGCCGTCCTTCACGCGCAGGACCGAGATGTCGAACGTCCCGCCGCCGAGGTCGTAGACGGCGATCACGCCCTGCCCCAGCCGGTGCAGGCCGTAGGCGAGCGAGGCCGCCGTCGGCTCGTTGACGATGCGCACGACGTCGAGGCCGGCGATGCGGCCGGCGTCCTTGGTGGCCTGGCGCTGGCTGTCGTTGAAGTAGGCCGGCACGGTCACCACGGCCTTCTCGATCGCCTCGCCGAAGTGCGCCTCGGCGCGCTCCTTGAGCGCGCGCAGCACGAGCGCGGACACCTCGGGCGGCGTGACCTCGCGCCCGCCGACGGCCAGCTTTACCACGCCGTCGGCCGGCTGCACGCGGAACGGGAGGTAGCGGAGCTCGTCCTTGACGTCGTCCCAGCCGCGCCCCATCAGTCGCTTGACGGAGAACACCGTATCGGCCGGGCGCCGCGCCAGCTGGCGGCGGGCCGGCTCGCCCACCAGCACCCCGTTGGGCGTGAAGCCGACGATCGAGGGCAGCAGCCGGCGTCCCTCGCGGTCGGGGATGACGACGGGCAGGCCCGTGCGCTCGTCCACGTAGGCGACGAGGCTGTTGGTCGTTCCCAGGTCAATGCCGACGATGCGCGGCATGTGCCTCCTCGGTTCCCTCGCCCAGCGCGTTGCTGAGGTCGTCGACGACGGTGCGCAGGTAGGCGCGCGTGGCCAGCGCCGCCTTGAGCGCGGCCAGCGCGGCGGCCTTGTCGGCGGGCGTGGCGGCGTCCCAGGCCGCGCTCAGCGGGCCGGCGATCTGCGTCTCGGCCTCGGCCATGCGCGCGCGCAGGGCGTCGCGCTGCTCGGCCAGCGTCGCCCGCGTCGCGTCGTCCAGCCTGCCGACGCGGGCTGCCTCCAGCGCCTCCTGGATCTCGAACATCTCGGTCAGCAGCGCCGGCGGCGCCTTGGGCTTCACGGCCGCGCCCTCGCGGGTGTCGCGCCCCTCCTCGAGACGGACGAGGTACTCCACGCGCGCCAGCGGGTCGCGCAGGGCGCGGTACGCCGCGTTGACGCGGGCCGACTCCTCCAGCGCGCGCGCCTGCTCGGCCGGCGTCGCCGCCTGGTGAAAGTCGGGATGCCAGCGGCGCGACAGCTCGTAGAAGCGCCGCTGCAGGGCGGCCACGTCCACGGCCAGCCGCCGTGGCAGGCCGAACACCTCGAAGAAATCCGTCATTCGCTCACCGTCTCCAGAAACAGCAACGGGCCCTCCGCGGGGCCCGTGCGAAGGTTCGTGTCGGGCCGGCCTACGCCGAGAACGACGTCCCGCAGCCGCAGCTCGATTTCGCGTTGGGGTTGACGAACGTGAAGCCGCCCGTCAGCCCCTGCTGCACGTAGTCGAGCGTCGTGCCGTTGAGGTAGAGATAGCTCTTCTTGTCCACCACCACCTTGATGCCGTCGATCTCGAACTCCTTGTCGTGGGGCCCGATCTCGGTGTCGAACTCCAGGCTGTAGCTCATGCCCGAGCAGCCCCCGCCCTTGACGCCCATCCGGAGGAAGACGTTCTCCGGCAGGTTCTGGGCCTGCTTGAGCTGCTTCACCTGCTTGCTCGCGTTCTCCGATAGCGCGACCGCCATGCCCGTTGACCCTCCCGTTATTTCGATGCCGCACCCGCCGCCTGCGGTGCGTTCTTGTCCTTGTAGTCGGCCAGGGCGGCCTTGATGGCGTCCTCGGCCAGCACCGAGCAGTGGATCTTCACCGGCGGCAGCTTCAGCTCGTTGACGATGTCGGTGTTCTTGATCTTGGCCGCCTCGTCCACGGTCTTGCCCTTCAGCCACTCGGTGGCGAGGCTCGAGGACGCGATGGCGCTGCCGCAGCCGAACGTCTTGAACTTGGCGTCCTCGATCACGCCGGTCTCGAGGTTCACCTTGATCTGCAGCTTCATGACGTCACCGCACTCGGGTGCGCCCACCAGCCCCGTGCCGACGCCGGGCGTGTCCTTGGTGAAGGACCCGACGTTGCGGGGGTTGTTGTAGTGGTCGACCACCTTGTCGCTGTATGCCATCGCTCTCCCCCTTACTCGGCCTTCCACTTGATGGTCTTGATGTCCACGCCTTCTTTGGCCAGCTCGTAGAGCGGCGACATCTCGCGCAGGCGCTTGATGACCTCGATGGTGCGCTGGCCGACGTATTCCACCTCTTCGTCCGTGTTGAAGCGGTGCAGGCTGAAGCGGATCGAGGAGTGTGCCAGCTCGGCGCTGGCCCCCAGGGCGGCGATCACGTAGGAGGGCTCGAGCGTGGCCGAGGTGCAGGCCGACCCCGACGACAGCGCCGTCTCCTTGTTGAGCCCCATCAGCACCGACTCGCCCTCGACGTACGCGAACGAGATGTTGAGGTTCCCGGCCAGCCGCCGGTCCGGGCGGCCGTTGAGGAAGGCCTCGTCGACACTGGCCAGGATCATATCCTGCAGCCGGTCGCGCATCTTCGCGATGCGCGCGTTGTCCTCGGCCATGCTCTCGGCGCAGATCTCGGCCGCGCGCCCGAAGCCCACGCAGAGCGGCACCGGCAGCGTGCCGGAGCGCATGCCGCGCTCGTGGCCGCCGCCGTCGAACAGCGGCGCCAGCCGCACGCGTGGGCCCTTGCGGCGCACGTAGAGCGCGCCCACCCCCTTGGGCCCGTAGAGCAGGTGCGCCGTCGAGGACAGCAGGTCGATGCCCATCGCCTCGACGTCGATCGGCACCTTGCCGACCGCCTGGGTCGCGTCGGTGTGGAGGAGCACGCCCTTTTCCTTGGCCAGCTTCCCGATGGCGGCGATATCCTGGATCGTGCCGATTTCGTTGTTGGCGAACATCACCGAGACCAGGATCGTCTTGTCGGTGATGGCCTTGCGAATCTCGTCCACGTCGATGAGGCCGTCGGGCTGCACCGGCACGTACGTCACCGTGAACCCCTGGCGCTCGAGCCGCTTGCAGACGTCGATGCCGGCGCGCTGCTCGATGACCGTGGTGACGATGTGGGTGCCCTTCTCGCGGTACATCTCGGCGACGCCCTTGAGGGCCAGGTTGATGGCCTCGGTGCCGCCCGAGGTGAACACCAGCTCCTTGGGATCACGGGCGCCGATCAGCCGGGCGATCTTGGCGCGGCCGGCGTCCACCGCGCCCTCGGCCTCCCAGCCGAACGGGTGGTTGCGGCTCGCGGGATGACCGAACTTCTCCGTGAAGTACGGCAGCATCGCCTCGACCACCCGCGGGTCGCACGGCGTGGTCGACTGGGCGTCCATGAAGATCGGGAACTTCAGCGCCATTCCTGTCTGTCTCCGCTCTCAGGTCCGGATCGTGAGCAGCTCGGGGACGTCGTCGGCCGTCAGCTCGGCCAGGCTCATCGTGTCCAGCATCTCCGTGATCGCCGCCTGCAGCTTCTTCACCGGCCGGCGCAGGCTGCAGCGCTCGATCTGGGGGCACTCGCTCGCCTCCAGGCAGGAGACGATGTTGATCGGCCCCTCGAGCGCGCGGACCACCTCGCCCACCGAGATCTCGGCCGGCCGCCGGGTGAGCACGTAGCCCCCCTTGGGACCGTTCTGGCTGACGATCAGCCCCTGCTTGGCCAGCCGCTGGAGGATCTTCGCGAGCAACTCCTGTGGAATCGCGAACTCCTCCGCGATACGCTTGGCGCTGACGGCTCGCTCGTCGTGAATGGCGATGTAATGAATCGCCATGAGGCCGTAATCGGCGCGCTTGGTGAAGCGGAGCATTCGTTCGATTCCCCTCCGACCATACGGCCGGACATGACCGACGGTTTTGATCGGCGACCTTTTCAGTCGGATTCTGCCACCGGGCGGCCGTCTTGTCAATGGAAAGGGTGTTCATGACAGAGAATTCCGACTTCGACTCCCCGATGCTCCGCACGGCCCTGGCGCAGCTCGACCAGACAGCCGCGCGCCTGCAGCTGGCCCCCGACATTCACGAGCGTCTGCGCCACCCCCGCCGGGCCCTGGTCGTCTCCATCCCGATCCGGATGGACAACGGCAGCACCGCGGTGTTCATCGGCTACCGTGTCCACCACAACTCCGTGCTCGGTCCCACCAAGGGTGGCCTGCGCTACGCCCCCGACGTGGACCTGGGCGAGGTCTCCGCGCTGGCGATGCTGATGTCCTGGAAGTGCGCCCTGATGGGCCTGCCCTACGGCGGGGCCAAGGGCGGCGTGCGCTGCGACCCGCGCACGATGTCGCGCCAGGAGCTGGAGAACCTCACCCGCCGCTACACCGCCGAGATCATCCTGCTCATCGGCCCCGACCTCGACATCCCCGCCCCTGACATGGGCACCGACGAGCAGACGATGGCCTGGATGATGGACACCTACTCGATGACCCAGGGCCGTACGGTCCCCGGCGTCGTCACCGGCAAGCCGCTGATCATCGGCGGCTCGGCGGGCCGGCGCGAGGCCACGGGCCGCGGCATCGTCTACGCGCTCTACCAGGCCGCCCGGCACCTGGGCCAGGAGCTGCGCGGGCGCAAGGTCATCGTGCAGGGCTTCGGCAACGTCGGCTCGGTCGCCGCGCGCCTGCTCTGGCGCGAGGGCTGCGTGATCGTCGGCGTCAGCGACGTCAAGGGTGGCATCCTCAACCCCCACGGCATCGACATCCGTCAGCTCGAGGCGCACGTGGCCGAGGCCGGCGCCGTCGGCGGCTTTCCGGACACCGAGGCGGTCTCCAACGCCGACATCCTGCTGCAGCCCTGCGACGTGCTGGTCCCGGCCGCCGTGGGCTCGGTCATCCGCGCCCAGAACGCCGACCGCATCAAGGCCACGGTCGTCTGCGAGGGCGCCAACGCGCCGAGCACGCCGGAGGCCGACGTCATCCTGCGCGAGCGCGGCGTGACCGTCATCCCCGACATCCTGGCCAACGCCGGCGGCGTCGTCGTCTCCTACTTCGAGTGGGTGCAGGGCCTGCAGTACTACTTCTGGCGCGAGAGCGAGATCACGGCGCGGCTGCAGGAGATCATGACGCGCGCCTTCAACCGCGTCTGGGCGCTGGCCAGCAAGGAAGGCATCGACCTGCGAACCGCCGCGCTGATGGAAGGCGTGCGCCGCGTCGCCGAGGGCTACCGCATCCGCGGGCTCTACCCCTGACGGGCTAGCGCCAGGCTTCGCGCAGGGCCTGGGCCGTCCCCTCGGGCGCGATCTCGGTGACGAAGATGCCGCCGAGGCGATTGATGCGCTCGGGCTGGGCCATGATCTCGATGTGCCAGTGGTAGTCGTCGCGGATCGTCGCCCAGTCGCCCTGCAGGATTCGCGACCTCAGATTCGGCGCCGTGTGCAGGACCATCTCGTAGCCGGGATCGTCGAAGGCGCGCGCCAGCCCGGCGTAGGCGTCGGCGAGCAGGCGGGCGAGGTCGCGGGCCGAGTCGGCCGTCAGCGACTCCTCGAACGAGCAGGCGTGCTGGCGCGGCAGGATCCACAGCTCGGCGGGACCGCGGGCGGCGTAGGGCACCAGCGCGGCGAAGCGCGGCGTGAGCTTGACCACGCGCTCCTCGGCGGCGATCTCCTGGCGCAGGATGTCGCAGTACAGGCACCGGCGCTTGTACTGGTAGTACTCGCGCGCCTCCCGCAGCTCGCGCCGCGTCTCGTCGAACACGATCGGGATCGCGGTCACCCGCGAGTAGGGATGGTGCGGCGGCACGCCCGTCTTGCGGTGCCGGCGCGAGACGAGGATGTCGCGGATCTGGCCGTCGCGCTTGAGGTCGAGCAGGCGGTCCCGGTACATCCACAGCACCGCCTCCAGATGCTCCTGCGACATCGTGGCCGGCGTGTCGTCGTGCCGCGGCGACTCGATGATCAGCTCGCTGGCCCCGCGCGGCGTGATCATGTCGAACATCCCGACGCCCTCGCGGGCCAGCTCCCACTCGATGCGGAAGTAGGCGTCGTGCTCGGGCACCACGCGGACCGTCCAGTCAGGGCTGTTGGGCGGTGAGCCTTCCTTGCGGTAGGCGGCGATCTCGGCGCCGGACAGCGACTCAGCGCCCGGGCAGTATGGGCAGGGTCCGTCGCTGGAGAGCTGGGCCTTGGGCCGGATGAGCACCCACTGCCCACGCGTCGGGTCCTTGCGAAGCTCGTCCACCGGGGGTCACTAGTCCTTGATCTGGTTCTTCAGCTTCCGCAGGTGCTGGCGGGCAACGTCCACCCAGTCCTTCTCGGACGGCAGCTGGGAGGCGAGCGCGATGTAGCGCTCCCACTGGGTGATCGCTTCCCGCGGATCGACCTTCTCGTAGACGTTCGCCAGGTTGTAGAGCGCGTTGCTGTGCTTGGGGTCCTGCTCGATCACGCGCTTGTACTCTTCCAGCGCTTCCTTGTAGAGCCCCTTGTCCTCGTACACCTCGCCCAGCCCCATCCGCGCCTCGACGGCGGAAGGATCGAGCTCGATCGCCTTCTTGTACGCGTTGACGGACTCGTAGTAGAGCCCCTTCTCCGCGTAGTAGATCTTGCCCAGGCTCATGTGGACCTTGGGGTTGATCGGGTTGTAGCCGAGCGCCTTGGTGTAGGCGGCGATGGCGCCGTCGACGTCGCCCTTGGCCGCCTTGGCGTCGCCCAGGCCGACGTAAGCCTCGCCGTAGAAGGGCCGCAGCTCGATGGCCTTGCTGTAGGCCTCGACCGCCTGCTCGAAGAGCCGGCGGGGCGCGGCCAGGAACAGGTCGCCCAGCGCCTTGTAGGGCTCGGGGTACTTGGGATCGAGCTGGGTGGAGGCGCGGAACTGCGCGGCCGCCTTCCAGCGGTTGCCGAGGTCCTGGTGCACGACGCCCAGCGTGTACTGGGCCACCACGAAGTTCGGATCGGCCTCGATGGCGCGCGCCAGCAGATCGACCGCCTGCTCGTTGCCCTCCTGCCCCGGCCGCTGGCCGGTGGCCATGGCCGCGCGCGAGAACAGCTCGAAGGCCTTCGCCGAGCGCGTCGGCTGCGCGGCCTTCTCCATCTTCTGGGCCTCGGCGTCGGTCGGTGTCACCTTCAGCGTGCGCGCGTAGATCACCGGCAGCGTCGCCAGCTTCGGGAGCAGCTCGCTCTCGGCGGCCGTGATCGGGTCCAGCGACATCGGCTCGCCGCCACCCCCCTTGAGCTCGAGCAGTCGCGGCTGCACGATCCAGTCGCCGGCGTTGCGCACCACGCGGCCGAACATCGCGGCGTCCACGTGCAGGTTGCGGGCGGTCTGGATGACGACCGCCTCGCCCCAGGCTTCGGGCCGGCCGGCGCGCTGGCGCGCGCGATCGACCTGCACGAAGGCCGGATGCTGCGCCAGCCCGAGGGAGACGACCTGCGCCACGCCCTCGCCCACCCACTGGTCCTCGGCGGCGAGCGCGCTGGCGTCGAAGGGCACGACCAGCACGGCCCGGGGCTTGGTCGCCACCGGAGCGCCGGCGCCGAGCGCCGTCAGGGCCGCTGTCGCCGCGACCAGGAGCGTCCACCGCGCGGAGCGTCGGGCGTCAGGCATCAGCTGCCCTCCCGCGTCTCGGCGCTCTCGCGGCGGCGCCGCCAGGCCAGCGGCAGGAGCCAGCCGCCCAGCCGGGCGAAGCCACCGGGGCCGAGGCGCCGCAGCGCCACGTCCGGAATGAGGAGGAATGCCGCGAATCCCACCAGCCACGGCCACATGTCAACGGCGATGCGCGACTGCCGGCGCCCCTTGAGGAACGCGTCCTGTGGCGCCTCCAGCGGGCCGCCACCGGTCAGCTCCGACAGCTCGCGCAGGAGCGTCTCGTCCACGCCCAAGTCGCGCAGCTCCTGGGCATACGGTACCACCAGTCCCGCGAGCTGCGAGCCGATGACGTGGTCGTTCTTGCGCTGCTCGACGCCGACCAGGTACACGCCCTCGTCGGGCGCCGGGAACCGGCCGCGGTAGCGGCCGGGGCCGATCTGCTCGAGGTCGATGACCGTCCGCTCCCGGTTGGGCGCCACCACGCCGACCTGGGAGTCGAGGAAGTTGATGAAGTCGCCCTTGGCGTCCACGGCGTCCACGACCACCTCGCCGGTGGTGTCGGTGCGCTGCACGACGGCGGTGGTGTCGCTGCGGGTGCCGCTGCGCAGCGTCCAGCGTGTGAGCTGGGCCCAGAACTTGTTGAACTCCCGCCAGCGCAGCCACAGCACGGCCCACTTGGCCTTGGCGTCGGAGGTGAACGCCGCCGCCCGCCCGAGGCCGAAGCGCCAGGTCGCCAGCACCGGGTCCTCCTGGTGGCTCATGAGCACCAGCTCGGCCGTCGGCTTCAGCGTCGTCGCCACGTAGCCGCCCAGCGGCGGCACGCTCCTCCAGTCGATCTCCTGCATCGCCTCGTGGGCCGGCGCCGTCAGCTGCGGCTTGAACGGCTGCTCGATCAGCGAGGCCTTGGAGGCCAGCTGCGTCTCCAGCGTGAAGATGCGCGGGATCGTCTGCGAGTCCTCGGTGTAGTAGAAGCGGCCCTTGCCCCACTTGGCGATGTCCACCATCAGCTGGACGTCGGCGTCCTTGCCGATCGCCACCGTGGACACGGTGATCTTGTCCTTGGACATGCGCCGCAGCAGGCCCTGGAAGTCGCCGCGGGTCATCTGGCCGTCGGACAGGAAGATGACGTGCTTGAGCAGCGCCGGCCGGTCGAAGAGCACCGCGTAGGCTTCCTTGAGGGCCGGGTAGCCGTCGGTGCCGCCGCCCGCCTTGATGGTGGCGATCGCGTGGTGGATGGCCGACTTGTCCCGGGCCGGGCGCACCGGCGAGTCCCAGATGAACTCGGTGTCCCAGGACATCACGCCCACCTCATTGCGCTCGTCGAGCAGATCCACGACGAGGTGGCTGGCCTCCTTGGCGAGGTCGAGCTTGGTGGTCTTCTCGTCGGTGGACATCGCCATCGACCCCGAGCGGTCGATGGACAGCACCACGGCCAGGCTGGGGATCTCGACCTTCTGCTTGACCTCCATCGTGACCGGCAGGGCTTCCTCGATGGGCGTGCGGTAGTAGCCGCCCAGCCCGAAGCTCTCCTCGCCGCCGATCATCATGAGCCCGCCGCCGTAGTCGCGTACGTAATCGCGGATCTGCGTCATCTGACTTCGCGTCAGTTTGAGCGACGAGACGTTGGACAGGACGACCCCGTCGTATTTCTGCAACCCGCCGACATCCTTGGGAATCCCGGCCGGCTCCACGACGGTGACGTCGATGTTCTGCGAGCGCAGCGCGGCGGCCAGCGAGGCGGCGTGGCCGCGCTCCTTGTCGGCCAGGAGCACCTGCGGCCGCCCCCGCACGACGACGGTGCCGACCGCGCGGTTGTTCTCCTCGATCGTGTCGCCCTCGACCTCGATGGCGGCCTGGTAGACGTGGATGCCGCTCTGGTCGAGCGACTGCCGGTAGGCGAAGACGTTCTTGCCGGCGGTCAACCGCACGATCTGCGAGCCGAGGAACTCGCCGTTGCGAAACAGCGAGACGCGCCCTTGCGTGTCCTTGTGGCTCCAGACCACGACCCTGGCCTGGAACGGCTCGCCGTACTTGACCTCCTGCGGCAGCACCATGGACTCGGCGACGACTTCCTCCGTGAACGTCAGCGGCGCGGCGACGTAGTAGATGTCGGCGCCCGCGTTCTTCGCCGCCTGGGCCCCGGCCAGCGCGTTGCCGGCGTTCTGGCGGCCGTCGGTCAGCATGACGATGCGGTTGGCCTGGCCCGGCGGCAGCGTGGCGAGCGCCAGCTGGATCGCCTGGAACATGTTGGTGCCGCGCCCGCTCACCTCGGCCTTGGGCCGGTCAACCACCGGCCGGTTCGACAGCGGCTGGTCCACCACCGCCTGCTCGCCGAATACGATGATGCTGTGGCGGTCGCCGGTCTTGAGGCTGCGCACCGACTCGGCCACGAAGCGGTAGGCGCGCTCACGCGCGGCCAGGCTGACGCTGTCGGAGAGGTCGAGCAGGAAGACGACGTTCTGCCGGTCCACCCAGCGCGGCAGCGTCGGGCGTGCGAGCGTGAGCGCCAGCAGCAGCACCAGCGCGCCTCGTACGGCCAGCGCCCAGCGATCGCTCGGCACGCTCGGCAGCACCGGCCGGCCGGCCGTCTGCCGCCGCCAGTACAGCGCGCCCTCCAGCGCCAGCAGCGCCAGCGCGATCATCACGAACAGCGGCCACAGCTCGCGCTGCACGGGCTGCGTGGCCGCCGCCGCCGGCGGCGGGCCGCCCGGCACCGGCAGGGGGCGCGGCGCCAGGTTCGACTCGTCGGCGTCCATGAGGTTGACGGCCACGCGCAGGTCACCGCGTGCCGTCGCCAGCGTGTAGAGGCCGACCTCGTCGGTCTCGGTGAAGCTCACCGCGCCGCGGGTGATCGGCGCCTTCACGGTGCGCCCGCTCGGTGTCGTCACGTTCGCGGAGGTGATGCCGTGGGCGACGGGCAGCAGGATCGGCTGGCCGGCGGCCACCTGCAGGCTCGACTGGTCGAGCGCGGCCGGATGCAGCCACCGCAGCGTGTTGGACAGGATGAGCGGGAAGGCCACCCGCAGCGGGAAGTCCGTCTTGAAGAGATCGAACCCGATCACGACGGCCTTGCGGTCCTGCTCTTCCAGCGCGTAGATCAGCGGACCGCCGACCGCCTCCACCAGCGGCCGGCCGGCCGCCAGCGGGCGCAGCCGCATGGCGTCCTCGATCGCGACCTTGGCGAACTCGACGTGGCGCATGACCGGGTGCTGCCGGTCCCAGTCCATGATCGTCGGCTGCTCGATGCGGCCGAGGACCTCGATCGGCACGTCGGGCGGCACGGTGTTGACGAACACGAAGCGGCCCGGTCCCACCCGCGGCGGCGCCGTCGAGTCGATGACGACGACGTCGGCGTCGCCCATGCCCCCCTGGTACTGGTCGGGCGTCTTCACGTCGAGGGCGACCTGCGGATCGGTCTTGAGGACCTTCTCGAGGAACAGGTTGCCGGGGCTGACCAGCGTCACCGCGATCTTGCGCGGCGGCGGCAGCACCGCCCAGGCGACGTTGTCGGCGGCCAGGTCGTCGTCGATGTGCAGCCGGGCCGCCACCGCGCCGCCGCCGTTGTTCGTGAATGGCAGCACCACCGAGCGCCGTACGCTGGGCTCCAGCGTGATGGACTTCTCGGCCAGCGTCTTGCCGTCCACCTCCAGCGAGAAGTCGAAGGTCTGCGAGTCCGCGGTGTAGTTCACCAGCGAGACGAACGCCTGGTACTCGAGCGAGCCGGTGTAGCTCTTGCGAACGGCCAGGTTCGTGATCCCGACGTTGTGGCCGCGCTGGCCGACGCCGACCCAGCGAACGCGCGGATCGTCGATCTCGGGGCCGCGGGCGAGCTGGTAGGCGCCGTCGGTGAACACGTGGATCTCGGCGCGCGGATCGGCGCCGACCAGGGCACGCGCAGTCCGCACGGCCTCCGGCAGCCGGTTCGGCAGGTCCCGCGCGTAGGCGGCGCGGATGGCGGACACCGCGCGGTCGTGGTTGCGCGACAGCGGCGCCGCCACCGTCGGCTGCACGCCGGCCTCGATCACCATGACCTCGGCCGCCTCGCCCAGCCGCCGCACGAGCTGCACGGCCTGGGCGCGAGCGACGTCGAAGCGCGAGGGCGACACGTCGCGCGCCTTCATGGACGCCGATTCGTCGAGCACGACCACGACCTTGCGGGCGCCCTCGCCCATCACCGTGACGATCGGCCGGGCCAGCGCCACCGTGAGCGCGATCAGGGCCAGAATCTGTAATATCAGCAGCGGGTCGCGCTGCAGCCGTTGGAAGAACGTCGACGCCTCGCGGTCGCGCAGCACGGCGTCCCACAGCAGCAGGCTCGACACCCGCCGCTCGCGCCGGCGCACCTTGAGGAAGTAGAGCAGGACGAGCGGCAGCGAGAGCGCGAGTGCGGCGAAGGCCAGCGGCGAGAGAAAACTCATCCGAGCATCCGTCCTCGAAGCTGGGCCACCACGAACGCCTCGACCGGCGTGTCGGTGATGACGCGGTGATAGCCGATCTCGTGGCCACGGCAGAACGTCTCGGCACGCTCCAGGAAGTGGCGCAGCCGCTCGCGGTACCCGCGCAGCGCCTCACCGTCCACGGTGAGGTCGCGCACGTTGCCGGTCTCGCTGTCGATCAGCCGCAGGTCGCCCCCGAGCGTGGGATTCATCTCCTCGGGATCCACCAGGTGCACCAGGTGCACGTCGAAGCGCCGCTCGAGCAGCGCGCGCACGCCACGCTCGTAACCGGCCGGATCGAGCAGGTCGGAGATCACGACGACGAGACCCGGCTCGCGCGCGCGCTGCGCGTAGTTGGCGAGGCCGTCGTCCAGGCTGGTGCCGCCGCCCGGCTCCACGCGCGACAGGAAGTCCATCAGCGGCAGCACGTGGGTGCGCCCGCGCGTGGGCGGCCAGCCCTCCGCCACCCGCTCACGCAGGATGCCGAGGCCGACGCGCTCGAAGTTGACGAGCCCCACGAATCCGAGCGCGCCGGCCAGCCGGGTGGCGTAGTGTAGCTTGGACGGCGCCCCGAAGCCCATCGAGGCGGAGGCGTCCACCAGCAGGTGCAGGCAGAGGTCCTCCTCGTCCACGAACAGCTTGACGTGCAGCCGGTCGAGCCGGCCGAAGATGTTCCAGTCCACGTAGCGCAGGTCGTCGCCGTGGCCGTAGGCGCGGTAGTCGGCGAACTCCACGCTGTGGCCGCGGCGCGGGCTGCGCCGCTCGCCCTTGACGCTGCCGCGGAAGGTCCGCCGGGAGAGCAGCGACAGGCGCTCGAGCTGCGCCAGGAACTCCGGCGTGAAGAAGCTCGCGCGGGTCGCGATCGGCACGGGCTTATCGCTCGTCCAGGGCCTGGAAGTAATCTTTGATCTGCTCGTGGAAGTCGCGCGGCACCTGCTCGCGGGCGATGGCGTCCTCCATCATCTTGCGGTATTGCCCGATGACGCCCAGGTACTGCAGGCGCGAGCCCATCGCGCCGCCCTTGCCGGTGAGGTTGGTGTCGTAGCCCTCCTTGCGCCCGCGCCGCGTCTCGCCCTCGACGCCGACGTCGTAGGGGCTGGCGCGCAGGCGGCTGGTCGCCTCGCCCTTGGGCGAGCCGCTCCGGCCCTTGCCGGGCAGCAGGCCTTCGCCCTCGCCGAAGTCCTGGTCCTCGGGCCCGCCCTCGCCCCCGCCGCGCCGGTCACGGCCGGCGCCGCCGCGGCTGGACTCGCGGCCCCCCTTGAGATTCTTGCCGGAGCGCGAGGCCTCGTCCTGCGCGCGCATCTTGTCGAGCGCGCGCTGCATGGCCTCCATGGCGCGGTCGGTCTGGCCGCCCTCCATGGCCTCCATGCCCTCGGCGGCGTCGCCCTGCCAGTTCGCGCCGCCCTTGCGGCCCAGGCGCTCCATCTCCTCCAGCAGCTCCTTGAGCTTCTGGGGCGAGATCTGGTCGGGGCGCAGGCCGCTGGTCAGCGCCTTGGACTTGCGATAGACCATCTTGTACTGGCTGGCCGTGAAGTCCGATTGCAGGTCCGGCAGCCGGTCGGCCTGCTCCAGGAGCTTCAGGCGCTCGTCACCTTTCTTCAGGAAGCTCTGGAAGTCCGGCCGCTGCGAGGACAGCGCGGTGTCCTTGAAGATCGCCGAGAGATCCCCGGCCATGGCGCCGCCGGTACCGCCGGCGCGCGTGGCAAAGTCCCGCTCCTCGAACGACGGCGACTTGAGCCTGTCCTTGGCCAGCGGCTTGGCACGGTCCTCCATGAGCGAGGAGTCCGCGCGCGGCTCGATCACGTCCTCCTGGCCGGCGGCGGAGAAATCGGGTAGCCGCCCCGAGGGCAGCGGCACCGGCGGCGCCAGCGCCAGCGCGAGGGCCAGGGCCAGCGGCACCGGCAGCAGGCGGCCGTCGCGCGGCATCACCCGGCGGGCGGCCACGCGCGCCTCCAGCTGCTGCACCCGCGCGACCGTGTCGGCGACCAGCGCGTCCACGAGCGGCGTGCGGTCGGGGCGATCCGCCCACTCCAGCGCCGTGGCGACGCGGTCCTCGAGCTGCCAGGCGCGATCGGCGAGCCGGGCGGCGTCGGCCCACGGCGTGCGCCGCAGCGCGCCCCACGCGGCGCCGCCCAGCGTGCCGGCGGCCAGCGCGGCGCCGCCGCCCAGCAGCGCCCACGTCCCCAGCGACTGCTTGAAGAGCAGCAGGACGATCGCCACCAGGCACGACCAGAACGCGCCCCGCAGCGCGTAGTGCTCGACCCGGCGCCACCGCACCTGCGCCGACACGCGTCGGACGAGACGGTCCAGCGTCTCCGGATGCGCCATGGACTCCTCCCCGCTCAGCGGAGAAACGGTTCCTTGCCCTGAACGGTGGCGGCCTCGGCGGTCTCGACGATCTGGGCGACGAGGGCGTCGACGTCGATGCCCTCGGCCTCGCCCTCGAAGTTGAGGATGATCCGATGGCGGAGCGCCGGCGCCGCCAGCGCGCGCAGGTCGTCCACGCTCACGTTGAAGCGGCCCTCGGCCAGCGCCCGCACCTTGGCCCCGAGCACGAGCGCCTGGGCGCCGCGCGGGCTGGCGCCGTAGCGGACGAAGCGCCGGGTCACCTCGGGCGCGTGCTCCCAGGCCGGATGCGTGGCCATGATGATGGTCGAGGCGAGGTCGCGGACGTGGGCGGTGATCGGCACCTCGCGGATCAGCTCGCGGAAGGTCATGACCTTGGCGCCGCTCATCACGCGGTCGACGGTGACCGGCTGGGCCTGGGTCGTGCGATCGATGATCGCGTTCAGCTCTTCCAGCGCCGGGTAGCGCACGCGCAGCTTGAACAGGAACCGGTCGAGCTGCGCCTCCGGCAGCGGATAGGTGCCTTCCATCTCGATCGGGTTCTGCGTGGCCAGCACGAAGAAGGGTCCCGGCAGCGGCCGCGAGACGCCCCCCACGGTCACGGAGGCTTCCTGCATACCCTCAAGCAAGGCGGACTGAGTCTTGGGCGTGGCGCGATTGATCTCGTCGGCCAGCAGGATGTGGGCGAAGATCGGCCCCTGCTGGAACTGGAAGTGCTTCCGCCCGTCGGCGTCCTCGACGATGATGTTCGTGCCTATGATATCCGCCGGCATTAAGTCGGGCGTGAACTGGATCCTCGAGAACGAGAGTTCCAATCCCTCTGCGAGGGTCTTAATCAAGAGCGTCTTGCCCAGGCCCGGCACGCCCTCGAGCAGCACGTGGCCGCCGGCGAACATGCCGATGAGAACGTGATTGATGATCTCCCGGTGCCCGACGATGACTTTCTCGACCTCGGCACGCAACGCCTCGAACGAGGTAACAAAGTCCTGGGCGCGGGCGTCCTGGATCATCGTGACTCCTCTCTTGAGATGAAGGCGCGGGGGGTGACGGGTCCGCGACGGTGGGTCATTCCGCCGTCATTATAAGGACCCCGGGAATCCCTCGCCAGAGGGCACCTTGGCCGCGCTCGTTGTTGCAAGGCGTACGCCACGGTCGGCGGAAAAACTTTCCTCAGACCACCACCGGCGCCAGCCGCCGATAGACCGCGAGGTAACCGTCGCGCTCGCGCTCCGGCGGAAACTCCGCCTGCACGCGCGCGCGGCCGGCGGCGCCGAGGCGCGCGCGCAGCGCGGGATCGCGCAGCAGGCGCGCGGCCTGCGCGGCGAGCGCGCGCGCGTCGCCGAAGAGCAGCCCGGTGACGCCGTCCTCGACGAGCGCGCGGTTGCCGGGGATGTCGGCGGCCAGCACGGCGCGTCCGAGTGCCTGCGCCTCCAGCAGGGAGTTCGGCATGCCGCCCTCGGAGAGTGAGCAGTTGAGCACGACGTCGGCCGCGGCGAGCAGCGAGGGCATCTGCGCGTGCGGCAGGACGCCGATGTGCCGCGCCCACGGGCGCCGATCCAGCTCGCGCGCCAGCGCCGCGCCCTCGTCGGCGTCGAGCCGTCCGTCGAGCCGGATGTCGGCCTGGTCGGGCGCGGCCACGAGGCCGTTCCCCTCGGCCTGCACCTTGACGCGCACGCCGGCGATCACGCCGTCGACCGCGAG
>DASSLH010000307.1:0-4268 GCA_035689625.1 Candidatus Methylomirabilota bacterium
CGCTCGGCCAGCGTCATGGCCAGGAACTCGCCGAAGTCGTGCCGGTAGACGTTGTCGCGCAGGATGCGGCGGAAGCGCGCGAACAGCCGCCGGTCGCCCGCCAGCAGCCGCGCCTCCTGCATCGAGGTCCGGCTCGGGAAGTCGGTGCGGGCCATCGCCACGCAATCCTCGAGGGAGCGCAGGCTGTGGCCGATCTGCAGGCCGAGGTCCCAGAGCGTGTAGAGCAGCTCCTGCATCAGCCGCTGCACGAACGGCGAGCGCTCGCCGTCGTAGACGACCATGAGGTCGATGTCGGAGGATGGGTGCAGCTCGCCGCGGCCGTAGCCGCCGAGGGCGACCAGCACGAACGGCGTGGCCGCCAGGCCGGCGGCGCCGGCGTCGGCGGCGATCAGGCGCGTGAGCGCACGCACCAGCTCGTCGACGAAGCGCGCGTGGGCGCGCACCGAGGCCTGGCCGGAGGCGCCCTCGGCGTGCATGTGCTTGAGGGAGTCGAGGCCCTCGGCGAGGACGGCGCGGAAGAATTCGAGCCGGAGACGTCGTCGATCCTCGGCGCGGTCGGCGCCCGCCTCGGCGCGCCGGGCCCGGCGATACAGCTCGGGCGACATGTCGTTGCTCAGCCTATCAGCGGGCGTCACACCCCGTCAAACGCGCCCCGGCCGGCGCCGGGCCGGCGCGGCCGGGCTCACTTGATCGCCCCTGGCGGAGGGCATAGAGTCAGGCTTCGTCCGCGAGGGCGGACGTGGAGGTCGCGGGGTGGCGAGAGCGCTGTGGCGGGGCGTGGTGGACCGGGTCGCGGTGTACGACCCGGGCAAGCCGCTGGAGGAGTTGATGGGCGAGCTCGGGCTCAGCGAGCTCGTGCGGCTGTCGGCCAACGAGAACCCGCTGGGGCCCTCGCCGCGCGTCGTGGAGGCCATCCGCCGCGAGGCGGTGCGCGCGCACCTCTATCCCGACGGCGGCAGCTTCGCGCTGCGTGACGCGCTCGGTCGGCGGCTGGGCATCTCGCCGGCGCAGATCGTCGTCGGCAACGGCGCCGACGAACTGATCAGCCTGGTCGCGCTGGCCGCCTTCGATCCCGGCGACGAGGTCGTCGTGCCGATGCCCTCGTTCGAGCCCTACGTCACGTCGGTCACGCTGGCCGGCGCCCGGCTCGTCGCCAGCCCGCTGGCCGGCTACGAGGTGGACCTGGACGACGTCGCCCGCCGCGTCACCGCGCGCACCAAGGCGGTCATCCTGTGCTCGCCGCACAATCCCGCCACCACGATCATCCGGCGCGCCGCGCTCGTGCACCTGCTGGAGTCCCTGGGCGCCGACCCGCCGCTCGTCGTGCTGGACGAGGCCTACGGCGACTTCGCCGACGATCCCGACTATCCCGACGGCGTCGAGCTGCTCGCCCGCCACCCGCGGCTGCTCGTGCTGCGCACGTTCTCCAAGATCGCCGCGCTGGCCGGCCTGCGCGTGGGCTACGCGGTCGGCGGCATCGAGACGATCGATCGCCTCAACCGCGTGCGCGCGCCCTACAACATCAACCGGCTGGGCCAGGCCGCCGCGCTGGCGGCGGTGGAGGACAGCGAGCACTGGGAGCGCACGCGCCGCCTCGTGCTCGAGGAGCGCGCGTTCCTCTCCCGCGAGCTGACCAAGCGCGGGCTCGGCTTCCCGGCCTCGCAGGCGAACTTCGTGCTCGTGAAGGTCCCCGGCGCCGCCGCGCTGCGCGAGCGGCTGCTGCGCGCGGGCCTGGTGGTGCGCGACGGCGCCGCCGTGGGCTTCCCCGACCACCTGCGGATCTCGCTCGGCACCCGGAGCGTGAACGAGCGCCTGCTGCGCGTGCTGGACGGCAGCTGATGGCCAAGGACATCGCCGCCGTCCACCACCCCGATCGCCGCACCGACGTCGTCATGCCGTACGCGCCGGGCATCGTCGTGCGCCGCGGGCGGCTGGTGTTCCTGTCGGGCATCACGGCGGCCGCCGTCTATCACAGCCATCCGCACCGCGACGAGGAGTTCGACCTGCCGCCCACCATGCGCGAGCAGGCGGCGCTGGCGATGGAGAACCTCAAGAAGACGCTGGCCGCCGCCGGCTGCACGCTCGGCGACCTCGTCGCCGCCACGCGGTTCCTCACCGACGTCGACGAGCAGGACGATCTCAACCGCGTGTGGGCCGAGTACCTCGGCGGCCACCTGCCGACGACGACGACGGTCGAGGTCTCGCGCCTGGCCACGCATCCGCGCTGCAAGATCGAGATCACCGCCATCGCGGTCAGTGATGAATAGCGTCCCAGAGGGCCGCCCCGGCTACGCCGGGGCGGCGCGAACGTTGGGGGGCTTGGGGGGCCATCTCGGGGCCCCCTATGTCAACTGAATGGCCCGGCTCGCCTTCGTGGGGCTGGGCGCCATGGGCAGCCGGCTGGCCCGGCGGCTGCTGGCCGACGGGCACCCGGTCGCCGGCTGGAACCGCACCGTGGACAAGGCGCGCGACCTCGTCGCTGCCGGCCTCACGCTCGCCAAGTCGCCACGGGCGGCGGCCGAGGGCGTCGAGGCCGTCTTCACGATGGTCACCGACGACGCCGCCCTGCGGGCCGTCGCGCTCGGCCCCGACGGCGTCGTCGCCGGGCTGGGCCGCGGCGCTGTCCTGGTCGAGATGAGCACCGTCAGCCCCGCGATCGTGCGCGAGCTGGCGCCGGCAGTCGCCGCCCGCGGCGCGGCGCTGCTCGACGCGCCCGTCTCCGGCAGCACGATCACGGTCGAGCAGGGCCAGGCCTCGTTCATCGTCGGCGGCGACGCCGCCGCGCTCGAGCGCGTGCGGCCGTTCCTGCTGGCGATGGGCACCGCCGTCACGCACGTCGGCGACCTCGGCCTGGCCAAGACGATGAAGGTCGCCACGAACCTGGGCCTCGCCGTGCAGATGCTGGCCTTCAGCGAGGCGGTGCTGCTGGCCGAGAAGGCCGGCATCGCGCGCGAGCGCGCCGTGGAGGCGCTGCTCAAGTCGGTGGTCGCCTCGCCGATGGTGAAGTACCGCGGGCCATTCGTGATCGGCCAGATGCCGACGGACGCCTGGTTCAAGGTCGCGATGATCCAGAAGGACCTGCAGCTGGCGCTCGACGCCGCCCGCGCCAGCGGCGTGCCGCTGCCGCTGACCGCGGTGACGCAGGAGTGGATGACCGCCGCCCGCGGCCTGGGCCTGGGTGACTACGATTTCGCGATCGTCTTCGACGTGCTCGCGCGCCTGGCCGGCGCGCCCCCCAGCGTCAAACCATGATGGGGCCCCGAATGGGCCCCCCAAACCCCCAGTCGCTCGGAGCGCCCCGGCGAAGCCGGGGCGCTCCTCGGTCAACGACGACGCCCTCTCGCGGCGGCCAGCTCGCGCTCCAGCTCTTCCAGCCGGCGGGCGAGCGCGTCGCGCTCGGCGCTCACCGCGATGAGCTGCTGCTCGCGCAGGCCGTATCGCTGCTCGTTCTGAGCCAGGCGCGTCTGCAGCTCGGCCTCGCGCGCGTAGACGTCGCGCACCTCCCGCTCGAGGCTGGCGACGCGGCGCTTGGCCGGCAGGTAGGCGCCGAAGAGCGTGTAGGCGAGCAGCGCGGCGAGCAGGACGCTGGCCGCGACGAGCAGCCACGGCAGGCGAGCGCGCGGCGCGTCGGTCACGAGGGGTGATTCTACGGGCGGGCCGCCGCGCGAGCAACCGGACCGTCGTCGGAAATTTGTTATGATCACCTCGTGGAGCTGCGGCGCTTCTTCGATCGGGCGGTCCGGTCGAGCTTCCGCGACCTGGCCCTCCACGACGAGCCCGTGGCGACCTATCTCGGTGAGCTCCTCGCCCGCTTCGCCCGCACCGAGCAGCTGTTCCCGGCCGGCGTCACCGCGCCCCGGCTGGAGACCGTCGTCGATCTGCTCATGGAGAGCCAGGTGGCCTGGAACGACGGCGGCGGGCAGTTCCATCCCGAGCGCGAGCTGAGCGTGCGCCGGCACATCGGGGACTACACGCTCTTCATGACTGGCGTCTTCCGCGAGCGCGTCGAGCGCCTGGCCTCCACCGGCTTCTACGTGAGCCAGGGCAAGAAGGCCTATCGCTTCGTCTCCGAGCACGACCGGGCCAGCGCACGCCCCACCGTCCGCGACGGCGGCCCGCTCTACGCCCGGCTGTCCGAGCGCTTCGAGCACTACGCCTGGGCGCTCGACTACGCGCGGCGCGTGCACTTCGGCGACGCGCCGCCGCTGCCGTTCTTCCGGCTCGGGCTGCGCTAGCCGCTCGGGCCGCCATGGACGCCGACGCCGCCC
>DASSLH010000308.1:0-3134 GCA_035689625.1 Candidatus Methylomirabilota bacterium
AGGAGGTCCACCGCTGGCTGCCGACGCTCGGCGTCAGCTACCACATCGGCATCGACGGCATCAGCCTGCTGCTGGTGCTCCTCACGACGTTCCTCACGCCCATCGCGCTGGCCTCCGCCTGGCGCGCCATCGAGGACCGGACCAAGGAGTTCGTGATCACGATGCTGCTGCTGGAGACGGGGATGCTGGGGGTCTTCGTCAGTCTCGACCTGTTCCTCTTCTTCGTGTTCTGGGAGGCGATGCTCATCCCGATGTACCTGGTCATCGGGGTGTGGGGCGGTGGCAACCGCATCTATGCCGCCGTCAAGTTCGTGCTCTACACGATGGTCGGCTCCGCGCTGATGCTGGTCGCCATCCTGAGCCTCTACTACCTGCACGGGGGCGCCACCGGCACCTACACGTTCGACCTGCTCACGCTGCAGCGCTGGGTGATGCCGCCGGGCGCCGCCCAGAACCTGATGTTCCTGGCCTTCGCGCTGGCGTTCGCGATCAAGGTGCCGCTGTTCCCCTTCCACACCTGGCTGCCCGACGCCCACGTCGAGGCGCCCACGGCGGGCTCGGTGATCCTGGCCGGCGTGCTGCTGAAGATGGGAACGTACGGGTTCCTGCGCTTCTGCCTGCCGCTGTTCCCCGACGCCTCCTTCGTGTTCGCGCCGGTGATCTTCGCGCTGGCCGTCATCGGCATCGTCTACGGCGCCTGGGTCTCGACGGTGCAGCCGGACCTCAAGAAGCTCGTCGCCTACTCGAGCGTGAGCCACCTGGGTTTCGTGATGCTCGGCCTGTTCACGCTCAACCAGCAGGGCGTCGTCGGCGGCCTCATCCAGATGATCAACCACGGGCTGTCCACCGGCGCGCTCTTCCTCATGGTCGGCATGATCTACGAGCGCCGCCACACCCGGCTCATCGCCGAGTTCGGCGGCCTGTGGAAGATCGTCCCGGCGTTCTCGGCGCTGTTCCTGGTGGTCACGCTGTCGTCGCTGGGGCTGCCCGGGCTCAACGGCTTCGTCGGCGAGTTCCTCGTCCTGCTCGGCGCCTTCCAGGTCAACCGCTGGCTGGCCGCCATCGCGACCACCGGCATCATCTTCGCCGCCGTCTACCTGCTGTGGATGTACCAGCGGGTGGCGTTCGGCGAGGTCACCCACGACGAGAACCGCCGCCTGACCGACCTGTCGCCGCGCGAATGGGCGCTGCTGGTCCCGGTGCTGCTCTTCATCGTCTGGATCGGCGTGACCCCGACCGTCTTCACCGGCAAGACCGAGGCCACCGTCGCTGCGCTGCTGGTGCAGGTCCAGACCAAGGCCAGCGTGGCAGTGTTGCGATGAGCGCCGTGCCGACGCCCGCCGTCGGGCTCAGCGTGCTGCTGCCGGCGCTGATCGTGATGGCCACCGCTGCGCTCGTGCTGGTGCTCGACGTGCTGCCGCCGCGGGACAGCAAGTCGCACCTGGGCGGCGTCGCGCTGGCCGGCCTGACGGCGGCGGTGATCGCCGTCATGTTCCGCTGGGGCAGCGAGGAGCGCGCCTTCCGGGACATGATCGTGCTCGACGGCTATGCGCTGTTCTTCGACTTCATGATCGCCTACGGTGCGGCGCTGATCGTCATGCTGTCCATGGACTACCTCGGCCGCACCGGCAGCGAGTCGGGCGAGTACTACAGCCTGGTGCTGTTCTCGACCTCCGGCATGATGCTCATGGCCTCGGCCGGCGACCTCATCGTCGTGTTCCTGTCGCTCGAGCTGATGTCGCTCTCGCTCTACGTGCTGGCGGGCCTGTTCAAGACACGGCTGACCTCCGGCGAGGCGTCCATGAAGTACTTCCTGCTCGGCGCCTTCGCCTCCTCCTTCCTGCTCTACGGCGTCGCGCTGATCTTCGGCGCCACCGGCTCGACCAACCTCGACCGCATCGCCGCCTCGGCGGCCGCCCGCGCCGGCGAGCCGATGGTCCTGGTCGGTCTCGGCATGCTGCTGGTGGGGTTCGGCTTCAAGATCTCGTCGGTGCCGTTCCACATGTGGGCGCCCGACGTCTACGAGGGGGCGCCGACCTCCATCACCGCGCTCATCGCCACCGGCTCCAAGGCCGCCGCCTTCGCCGCGCTCATCCGCGTGCTGACGGTGGCGCTGCGCGGCTCGCAGCCCGACTGGAGCGCGCTGCTGTGGGCGCTGGCCGCGCTGACGATGACCGTCGGCAACGTCGTCGCGCTCGCCCAGTCGAACCTCAAGCGCATGCTGGCCTACTCGTCCATCGCCCACGTGGGCTACATGCTGATGGGCCTGGTGGCCGGCGGGGCGGCCGGGGCCGGCGCCGTGCTGTTCTACCTGCTCGCCTACACGTTCACGACGGTCGGCGCCTTCGGCGCCCTCAGCCTCTGCGCGCGGGCGGGCGAGGACGCCGTCGAGGTCGGCGACTACGCGGGGCTCTCGCGGCGCCACCCGGTGCTGGCGGCGACGCTGGCGCTGTTCCTGCTGTCGCTGATCGGCATCCCGCCGCTCGCGGGCTTCGTCGCCAAGTTCTATCTCTTCGGCTCCGCGGTGCGCGCCGGCTACGTGTGGCTCACCGTCATCGCGGTGCTGAACTCCGCCGTCGCCGCGTACTACTACCTGCGCGTCATCGTCTACATGTACATGCGCGAGCCGGACGGCGAGGGCGTTGCGGTGGCGCCGTCGCTCGCCGGCAGCCTCGCGCTCACGCTCGCGCTCGTCGGCATCGTCGTGCTCGGGCTCGTCCCGGCACCGTTCGCCGACCTCGCTCAAGCGGCTGTCGCGCCTCTTCTGCGGTGATGTTCCCGCGCCGCGTGGTCACGCCGGGCTGGCCGGCCGGAGGATCTGCGGGCGCCGGCATGGCTCGCCTGTACGTCGCTCCGCGCCGCGCAGCACGGCGAGGGCGGGTCCCCCGGCCCCCGGAGGGGGTGGCGGGGCGGGAGGTCGAGTCGTGGGCGGCGCGCTCGTCGTGCTGCGCGGCGCGGGCGACGACGACGGCTCGCCATGATGGCGCTCCGCAGACCCCCCGGCCGGCCAGCCCGGCGTGACCACAGGACCCTCCCTCCCTCGGCTCTTCGTCCGCCGCTGGGTTCGCACGCCGCGCAGACCGGCCGACCGCACACCGTGACCATCCGGCTTCCGCATCGCGGCGGGCTGTTCG